>JBFKOE010000198.1:0-2140 GCA_041629015.1 Gammaproteobacteria bacterium | reverse complement strand
CTGCGCGATGTAGAACGCCTTCTTGATCGTCGTCGCGAGGTCCTTGATGTCCTTGACCAGGAAGTTGTGCTTGACGCACGGGCGGGTGATACCAACCGTGTCCACCTCCTGGAAGGCGTCGTTGCCGATGAGATGGGTGGGGACCTGGCCGGTGAAGATCACCACGGGCGTGGAGTCCATGTAGGAGGTCGCGATTCCGGTCACCGCATTGGTCGCGCCCGGCCCGGAGGTAACCAGCACAACGCCTGGCTTGCCGGTGGAGCGCGCGTAACCATCGGCCGCGTGGACCGCTCCCTGCTCGTGGCGGACCAGGATATGCTGCACGTCCTCCTGCGTATAGAGGGCATCGTAGATGTGCAGAACCGCGCCGCCCGGATAACCGAAGACGTACTCGACCCCTTCGTCCTTCAGACACCGGACAAAGATTTCCGCTCCGCTGAGTTCCACGACAAGAATCTCCTCTGCTCAGGCAATACGGTCGGCAAGCGGAAAGCCGGTGCCAGGATGCAAACGGGCGTCGCCCCCGGTGCCGCGCGCGCCGCGCTCCCGAGCCATTCAGCGACGCCGGGGTGAAGGGGCTACTTATATTTGGTATGCCCAGTGGCGTCAAGGCATTCGTTGTAAAAACCGTGGCTTAGGTGAGTTCTCGACCCATCCGCCATCGCTTGCGGTGGCGCAGGAGATCGACTCGTTCGACTTCGTTTACCCGTCTGATCGATCCCGCTATAGTGGGTCCCGGTCGACCGGGGAAGTCGGGGCTATGAGAATATCTGCATCAGTCTGGTTGCTGGCCGGCGCGCTCGCGCTGCTAACACCGGCGCAGGCCGTCACCTACCAGTGGGTGGACGAACAGGGTGTCACCCATTATTCGGACCTGCCCCCGCCCCCGCATCTCTCCGACCGGGCGCGGCGGATCAAGGCGCCCCCGCCACCCGCTGTAGCTCCCGAAACCGCACGCCGCCAGCTGGAACAGCTCGAGCAGCGCCTGCAGGACATCGACCAGCAGCGCACGGAACAGGCCCAAGAGCAGGCTGAGGCGCAGCAGCAGGCCACGCGCCGCGCCGGCAACTGTGATGCTGCCAGACGCAACCTCGCGACACTGGAGAATCGAGCGAATCGTTACCTCCGCGACAGCGAGGGCAACGTGACGACCATGACTGAAGAGGAGCGCCTGCGCAAGATCGCCGACTCGCAGCGCGCGATCGAGGAATACTGCAGCTGAGGGGCGATTCCCGCCCGGGCCTGCTCCTCGCCGCGCATCCTGCGTACGCCACGGTCTGCCGCGGCGCCGTTCTGGCCTGCCGCCGGCTCGAATCGCTACAATGCCGGATCTTCGGATCCAGCCAACGGCGGCGCCCACGAAATGCGCATCTCCCAGTTCCCGCTTCACACCCTCAAGGAAACGCCCGCCGACGCGGAGGTGATCAGCCACCAGCTCATGCTGCGCGCCGGCATGATTCGCAAGGTCGCGGCAGGTATCTACAACTGGCTTCCGCTGGGGCTGCGCGTGCTGCGCAAGGTTGAGAACATCGTTCGCGAGGAGATGAACCGCGCCGGCGCGATCGAGTTGCTCATGCCCGCGGTCCAGCCGTCCGAGCTGTGGCAGGAATCGGGGCGCTGGCAGCAGTACGGGCCCGAGCTGCTGCGACTGCGCGACCGTCACCAGCGCGACTTCTGCTTCGGCCCAACCCATGAAGAGGTGATCACGGATCTGGTGCGGCGCGAAATCAGCAGCTACCGGCAGCTTCCGGTCAACTTCTACCAGATCCAGACCAAGTTCCGCGACGAGATCAGGCCTCGCTTCGGCGTCATGCGGGCGCGCGAGTTCCTGATGAAGGACGCCTACTCGTTTCACCTCGACCAGGAGTCGCTGGAACAGACCTACCAACGCATGCACCAGGCCTACTCACGCATCTTCGAGCGTTGCGGCCTGAAGTTCCGCGCGGTGCGTGCGGACTCCGGGGCGATCGGCGGAGCCCTGTCCCACGAGTTCATGGTGCTCGCCGATTCCGGTGAAGACACGATCGCGTTCTCCGACGCCGGCGAGTACGCCGCCAATGTCGAACTCGCCGAGGCGCTCGCTCCGTCAACTCCGGCGCCGGCCGCCGGCGAACCCATGCAACTGATCGACACGCCCGAG
>JBFKOE010000197.1:0-2196 GCA_041629015.1 Gammaproteobacteria bacterium | reverse complement strand
AGCGCGACGAGCACTCGCGCGCTGTGGCGCGTGCCGGCGCACTCGCCGATCAGCGCGGCGAGCAGCGCCATGATCGCCATCGCCATCGGCAGCCGGTCCCAGACCAGCGTGTCGTTCCCGGGCGCAAGGTGATACCAGCCCGAGCCGACACCGATCAGGGTGATGGAGGCAAACCAGATCGCGTACGCCGGGGCCAGTTCGCGAGCGTGTTGCAGACGATTGCCGCGCATAGCCCACAGGCCCATGACACCGACGGCGACAAAGGCCAGGTTGGAGAGCACGTTGGCGCCGTTGATGACGCCCAGCAGGACGCGCGTGTCGGACAGCGCGTGGTAGAGCGGGTCCTGCGGGATTGGCTCGACGAGCAGCAGCACCGCGACCACGATTGCCGCGCTCCCGATGCCCAGCCAGCCCCCCGGAGCCCTCAAGGTGTCAGTCCTCGTGGCCATGATCCACCGCCGCCTATGATCGGAGCGCGGGCCGCGCCCGTCCAGCGCCCCCGCTGCTCAGGGCTGGTCCGAGGCGCGGGGGCGCCAGGCCTGATCGCGACGGTGCCCCGAGGTTCTGTTATCCCGGGTGGTCTCCCGCCCATGCCTGGTGTCGACATCACCGAGCAGGTTGCGTTCGGGCGTCCTAGAATTCAGGAAGAGGGGCCTGCCCGACGGGTCGATAGGCACCACATTGGTGCGCCGGCGCGGCGACGCGCCTGATAGACCTGCACGGGGCGAAGGAGGATGGATCATGATCACCCCTTCCGAGTGCTTCGATTTCGCTGGTCTCACCGAGGACGAGGCCTCGGCGATCGCCGAGCACGAGCACATCCCCGCGCTCGTGGCGGCCGAGCTCGGCGCCGAGCTGCTGCAGACGCGTGCCGGGGCGAGGACCATTCGCGCTTACATCGAGGAGGACATCGCGCTGGCGGTCGCGAACGGTGACGGTACGCACGCCCGGGAGTTGCGCGAGGTGCTGAGCGGCTTCTGCGCCAGCCACCCCGATTGCCGCTGAGCGGCCCGGCGACGGCGCGAGTCGCCGCCCGGGCTAGCGCTCGAACAGTGCCAGGTACTCGCCCAGTCCGGCGCTCTCGAGTTCATCCCTGGGCACGAAGCGCAGCGCCGCCGAGTTGATGCAGTAGCGAAGGCCGGTCGGTCGCGGCCCGTCCTTGAAGACGTGGCCGAGATGCGAGTCGCCGTCGCGGCTGCGCACCTCGGTGCGCGGAAAGATCAGCTTGAAGTCGGTGTGCTCGACGATGCGCTCCGCCTCCAGCGGCCGGGTGAAGCTCGGCCAGCCGGTGCCGGAGTCGAACTTGTCGGTCGAGGCGAACAGCGGCTCGCCGCTGACCACGTCGACGTAGATCCCCTCCCGTTTCTCGTCCCAGTACTCATTGTCGAAGGGCGGCTCGGTGCCGTCCTGCTGGGTCACCATGTACTGCAGCGGAGTGAGGCGCTTGCGCAGCTCCGCTCCGCTCGGCTTGGTATAGGTGCGCGGCTCTGCGCCCGGCGCATGCTGGCTGTGGTCCACGTGCAACTCCTTTCCCCAGGACGCTTCCAGGTACTGGTCGCGGCCCGAGCTGTGGCGATAGAGGTGATAGCGGATGGGGTTCCTGCGCTGGTAGTCTTGGTGGTATTCCTCGGCGACGTGAAACTCCCCGGCCGGGCGGATGGCGGTGACGATCGCCTTGCCCCCGTAGCGCGACTGCGTCGCCAGCGCCGCCTTCGAGCGCTCCGCCGCCAGGCGCTGCTCATCGTCATGGTAGAAGATTGCGGTGGTGTACTGCTGGCCGCGATCCACGAACTGGCCCCCGGCATCGGTCGGATCGATCATCCGCCAGAAGGCTGCTAGCAGACCCTCGTAGGTGATCCGCCGCGGATCGTAGCGCACCCGCACGCTCTCCAGGTGGCCGGTGCGGCCCGAGGTCACGGTCGCATAGTCGGGGCGCCGGGTCGCTCCGCCCGTGTAGCCCGACACCGCTTCGACCACCCCGGGCAGCTTCTCGAAGTCGGCCTCGACGCACCAGAAGCAGCCGCCGGCAAAGGTCGCCACCCCGAGCGGTCGGTCGAGCGTGGCGGCTTCTGGCGGCCTCTGGTCAGGGGCGCAGGCGGCCAGGACGAGCACCACGGCCGCGACGGCAGAGCATCTTAGGAGTGTGTATCTCATCGGTCGGCTTCCGCTCACGGAGGGCTTTCGCCACCAGACCGT
>JBFKOE010000196.1:0-2250 GCA_041629015.1 Gammaproteobacteria bacterium | reverse complement strand
CGTGAGCGGCGCGTGAGCAGGGTAGCCGCCATCCAGATGGCCTCCGGGCCGAACGTCAGCGCCAACCTGCAGGAGGCCGGGCGCTTGGTGGCGCAGGCCGCGGCGGGCGGGGCGCGGCTGGTGGTGCTGCCCGAGAACTTCGCGCTCATGGGCATGAGCGAGCGCGACAAGGTCGCGCAGCGCGAGCTGCCCGGACAGGGCCCCATGCAGGAGTTCCTGTCCCGCCAGGCCGAGGAGCACGGCATCTGGCTGGTCGGCGGCACCGTGCCGCTGGTCTCCTCCGACGAGCATCGCGTGCGCGCCGCCTGCCTGCTGTTCGACGACCGCGGACGGCAGGTGGCCCGCTACGACAAGATTCACCTCTTCGACGTGCACATCGTCGACTCGGGCGAGAACTACACTGAGTCCGAGACCATCCAGCCGGCGGGCGACGTGGTGGTGGTGGAGACCCCGCTGGGCCGGCTGGGCCTGGCCGTGTGCTACGACCTGCGCTTTCCGGAGCAGTTCCGCCGCATGCTCGAGCAGGGAATGGAGATCGCGGCGCTGCCGGCCGCCTTTACCGCCATGACCGGCAAGGCGCACTGGCAGACCCTGGTCCGAGCGCGGGCGATCGAGAACCTGTGCTACGTGATCGCATCGGCCCAGGGCGGCTACCACGTCAGCGGTCGCGAGACGCACGGCGACAGCATGATCGTCGATCCCTGGGGAACGGTGCTCGACCGGCTGCCGCGCGGCTCGGGCGTGGTCCGCGCCGAGATCGACCTGGCCTACCTGAGGAGCACGCGGCTGCATTTCCCGGTACTCGAGCACCGCCGCCTCTAGACCCCCGTCGCCGGGCCTCACTCTCCGGGCGATCGTAGCCGCTCGCGCAGATAGCGGAACAGCGCCCGCGCCGCGCGCGGCGGCTTGCCCTCCCGAGACTCGGCCTGCGCCGCGCGCACCCACTGGCGCACGCGCTGGCGGTCGAGGTCCGCGATCTCGGCCCCGAGGTCCCCGAGGGCCCGGTCGCCCTCGGCGAGGAGCCGCTCGCGCCAGCACTCGGCCTGGTGATGGCGTTGCACCGCCTCGCGATCGCGCTGGTGGATCCCGGCCAGCGCCGCGCGTATCGGTTCGGCGTCGACGGCGCGCATCAGCCTGCCGATGTACTGCAGCTGGCGCTTGCGCGCCCCGCGCTGGCGAATGCGCCGCGCCTCGTCGATGGCGGCGCGCAGCTCCTCGGGAAGGTCCAGGCGCGCCAGCTGACCCTCGCCCAGGTCCACCAAAGCGGCGCCGAGATCCTGCAGCGCCAGCATCTCGCGCTTGCGCTGTGACTTGCTGGGCTGCGCCCCGCGCTCATCCGGGTTCGTCCCCTGCTCGGTTTCGCTCATCGCACCCATGCCGCCACGCCCCGGGGACGATGCCTCACGGCTTCACCTGAGCGCCGAGGTGCAGCGTGTAGAGCAGGATCGCCGGCAGCTGGAATACCAGTACCATGCCCTCGCCGATCAGGGTCTCGAATCCGGACCTCCCGGTGGAGCGCTCCAGGCGGGCGCCCGCCATCAGGACGGCGCGGTCAGCGAGGACGTGCGTGATCAGCGCGATGCCCGCCACCGCCGCGAGGACTCCCCAGCCCGGCCACAGGCTCCATTGCCCGGCGCCCGCGGGCGCCGACCAGCTAAACAGCAGCGCGCCCAGGCAGAGGCCCTGGGCCGGCAGAATGAAGGCGCGCAGGCCGCCGACAACCGGCAGGAGCGGCAGCAGCAGGCTGCCGAGCACGGCCACGTTGACCAGGGTGCTGAAGCGCCCCGGCCGGTGTTCGCCGCCCAGCACCTCGCTCAGGCCGGGGGCGGACGGCCAGCCGAAGAGGACCGGGTACGCCAGGAGCAGGAAGCACACCAGCGTGAGAGCGCGCAGCAGCGGTAAGCCCAGGTGCTCGCCCAGCCACTCGAGGGTGGCGCTGGGCTGGGCGCGGCCGCGCAAGCGCTCGATGGCGAGCAGCAGCACGGCGCTCAGCGTGAGGTAAAGGGCCGCCGCGGCGAGCATGCGCGGATGCAGCAGCGCTTCGAGCAGGCTCACCCGGCTGCTCCGCCACCCAGGTCGGTGGCCTTGGGCCGCCGCGCCACCACACGTACAATGGCGCGCTCACAGCCGGCCCGCGCTGCGGGATCCGGAAGACGGACGGACGGACAGGGAACAACGCGGCGCATGAAGATCACGATCTACGGGTGCGGCTACGTCGGGCTGGTCACGGGGGCCTGCCTGGCCCAGGTG
>JBFKOE010000195.1:0-2347 GCA_041629015.1 Gammaproteobacteria bacterium | reverse complement strand
GCTGCCGCGGGCCCACGTGGCGCGCTGGCCGAGGCCCGAGGAGGCGCGGTGGCCGGCCGCGCGGCGGCGTTGCTACAATAGCGCGCCTTTCAGCCAGCCCGCCCTTCACATGCCCCAGGTCCGCACCCGTTTCGCCCCCAGTCCCACGGGATACCTGCACATTGGTGGGGCCCGCACTGCGCTGTTCTCCTGGCTCTACGCCCGGCGCCACGGCGGGACCTTCATCCTGCGGGTCGAGGACACCGACCTCGCGCGCTCCAGCGCGGAGTCGGTGAACGCCATCCTCGAGGGCATGACCTGGCTGGGTCTCGAGTACGACGAGGGGCCGTTCTTCCAGACCGAGCGCTTCCCGCGCTACCGCGAGGCGATCGAGCAGCTGCTCGAGCAAGGGAAGGCTTACCGTTGCTACTGCTCCAGGGAGCGGCTCGATGCGCTGCGCGAGGAGCAGATGGCGAAGAAGATCAAGCCGCGCTACGACGGGCACTGCCGGGCGGGGAGCGAGCAGCCGGCGGATTCTCCGCACGTGATCCGGTTCAGGAACCCCGCCGAGGGGCAGGTGGTGGTCGACGACCTGGTCCAGGGCAAGGTGCTCTACAGCAACGAGGAGCTGGACGATCTCATCATCGCCCGCACCGACGGCACGCCCACTTACAACTTCACGGTGGTGGTCGACGATCTCGACATGCGCATCAGTCACGTGATCCGTGGTGCCGACCACACCAACAATACACCGCGGCAGATCAACATCATGAGCGCGCTCGGCGGCGTGGCGCCGCGCTACGCGCACGTGCCGCTGATCCTGGGTCCGGACGGCGAGAAGCTCTCCAAGCGCCACGGAACGGTGAGCGTGATGCAGTTTCGCGAGGACGGGCTGCTTCCCGAGGCGCTGCTCAATTACCTGGTACGGCTGGGTTGGTCGCACGGTGACCAGGAGATCTTCTCGATCGACGAGATGACCCAGCTGTTCGACATCGCGGAGGTGCACAAGTCCAATGCGGCCTTCGACCAGGACAAGCTGCTGTGGCTCAACCAGCACTACATCACCAACGGCGACCCGGCCTACATCGCCCACCAGCTCAGCTGGCACCTGGGCAAGCTCGGCATCGACCCGGCGACGGGGCCGGACCTGGTCGAGGTGGTCAAGGCGCAGCAGGGGCGCGCCAAGACGCTGGTCGAGATGGCCGCGATCAGCGCCTTCGTCTACCGCGACTTCGAGGCCTACGACGAGGCCGCGGCGAAAAAGCATCTGCGCCCGGTTGCGCGCGAGCCGCTGCAGCGGGCCCGCGAGGCGCTCGCGGGGCTCGGCGAGTGGACGCCCGAGGCCATCCATGCGGCGGTCGAGGCCGTATCCGCTGAGCTTGAGCTCAACATGGGCAAGGTCGCGCAGCCGCTGCGCGTCGCGGTGGTGGGGCGGGCCGCTTCCCCGGGTATCGACGTGACCCTGCATCTCGTCGGGCGCGAGGCAACGCTGCGCCGCGTCGATCGTGCCCTGGCCTTTGTCGACGCGCGCGCGCAGGGCGCCTGAGCGCGGCGGACCCGGGACGGCATGAACGACACGACTAGCGCACGCTCGAATTTCATTCGCGAGATCGTCGCCGAGGATCTTCGCGCCGGGCGGCACGAGCGTATCCTTACGCGTTTTCCGCCGGAGCCGAACGGCTACCTGCACATCGGGCATGCGAAATCGATCTGCCTGAACTTCGGGATCGCCCGCGACTTCCCCAACGCGCGCTGCAACCTGCGCTTCGACGACACCAACCCACACAAGGAGAACATCGAGTACGTCCGTGCGATCGAGGCCGACGTGCACTGGCTCGGCTTCGAATGGGGAGAGCACCGCTACTTCGCGTCAGACTATTTCGATCGGCTCTACGCTTTCGCGCTGGAACTCATCGACAAGGGCAAGGCCTTCGTCTGCGATCTTGACCCCGAGGAGATGCGCGCGCATCGCGGGACCCTGACCGAGCCGGGTCGCGACAGCCCGTTCCGTGGGCGCAGCGTGGAGGAAAACCACGATCTTTTCGCGCGCATGCGGGCAGGCGAATTCGCCGACGGTGCGCGTACGCTGCGCGCCAAAATCGACATGGCCGCGCCCAACCTCAACCTGCGCGACCCGGTGATCTATCGCATCAAGCGCGGCGCGGTTCATCACCAGACCGGGGAGGCGTGGTGCATCTACCCGATGTACGATTTCGCCCACAGCCTCTCCGACGCCATCGAGTGCATCACCCACTCGCTCTGCACCCTGGAGTTCGAGGACCATCGACCGCTCTACGACTGGTTCCAGGAGCAACTCGATCTCGAGTGCCGCTCGCGCCAGATCGAGTTCTCGCGCCTGGAGCTGGAG
>JBFKOE010000194.1:0-2681 GCA_041629015.1 Gammaproteobacteria bacterium | reverse complement strand
TAGATCGCGGCCACGACGCCGAAGGGCATGACGAAGATCGACATCAGGAAGACCATCATCACGGTGCCGAAGATCGCCGGGAAGATGCCGCCCTCGGTGTTGGCCTCGCGCGGCTCGTCGCTGACGAACTCCCAGAGCTTTTCCAGGTAGAACAGCACCTTTTCCGGCAGCCCCATGGCATTGGGACGAACGGCGTGCACCACGTTGCCCAAGGAGACCTCGACGATCTGGGCGCCCGCGGTCCGCAGCACCAGGCTGTCGCGGCGCAGGGCCGCGCTCAGCTCATTCAGCTCGCCCTGCAGCGCCGCGAAGCGCTCGCCGAGCCCGGCCTCCTCCGCGGCGATGGCTGCGCGCACCTCGGGATCGTCGCGCTGCTCGAGCTCCAGCCGGCGCTTGGCGAGGCGCAGGCGCTCGAGCCGGTAGTTGACCGCACCGATCTCGTCGGTCTGCAGCCCTCGCATGCGCGCGTTCAGCGCGCGGGCTCGCTCCAGGCGCGGGTGCAGTGCCTCCCAGGCCGCCGCGCCCGTCGCCACGACCCGGCCGTCCTCCTCGACGGCGTCGAGGTAGCCGTAGAAGTTGCCCCACTCGCGCCGCTCCAGCACCACCACGCCCGGCGGCGTCGCGCGCCGCTCGATGCGATGCTCCTGCAGCCAACGGAAGTCCAGGCCGAGGACGTCGCGATTGCCGGTCTTCACCAAGTAGCGACGCACCGCCTCCGGCGCACCGGGGCGACCCAGTTCCGGGTCGCTGAGGCGCTGGCTCGCCACCAGCTCCTGGTCGTGGATCTCTCCCAGCACCGCGGCCACCGCCCCGTCCGGCTGGCGGTACTCGAAGGCGACGACGTCCGCCGGCCAGAAGTGCCCCAGGCCGCGCGCCGCGATCAGGCCAAGCAGCCCGAGCACCATCACCAGGCTGATCGAGACCGCGCCGGCGTTGAGCCAGATCCACGGCAGGCCGCTCTGAAACCATTGGCGCATGCGCATCGGCATCGGGCCCTAGAGCGTGCTGTACTTGCGCCGCAGCCGGTGGCGCACCAGCTCGGCCAGGGTGTTGAAGAAGAAGGTGAAGGCGAACAGCACCAGAGCCGCCAGGAACAGCACCCGGTAGTGGGTGCTGTCGACCTCCGACTCGGGCATCTCGACTGCGATGTTTGCCGCCAGCGTGCGCATGCCCTCGAAGATGTTGAAGTCCATCACCGGCGTGTTGCCGGTCGCCATGAGCACGATCATGGTCTCGCCGACCGCCCTGCCCAGCCCGATCATCACCGCCGAGAAGATGCCCGGACTCGCGGTCAGCAGCACCACCCGCACCAGGGTCTGCCAGCGCGTGGCGCCGAGGGCGAGCGAGCCTTGGGTCAGGTGCTTGGGCACGCTGAAGATCGCGTCCTCGGCAATGGAGAAGATGGTCGGGATAACCGCGAAGCCCATGGCAAAGCCCACCACGAGCGCGTTGCGCTGATCGAAGCTGATGCCGGCGCTGACGGTCAGCCACTCGCGCATGCTGCCGCCGAACAGCGCCTGCTCGAGCGCCGGGCTCGCCTGGACGCTGATCACCCCGAGCACCACGGCGACCGGGACGAGCAAGGCGGCCTCCCAACCCTCCGGCACGCGCTCGCGCAGCCCCGCGGGCAGACGTTGCCAGCCGTAGGCCACCAGCAGGAATCCCGGCGGAATGATCAGGATCATGCTCAGCATGCCGGCGAGGTTCTCCTCGACCAGCGGCGCCAGCCACAGGCCGGCCAGGAACCCAAGGATCACGGTCGGCAGCGCCTCCATGATCTCGATCACCGGCTTGACCAGGCCGCGCATGCGCGCGGACATGAAATTGGCCGTGTAGATCGCTCCCATGATCGCCAGGGGCACGGCGAACAACATCGCGTAGAAGGCGCCCTTGAAGGTGCCGAAGGCGAGCGGCGTGAGGCTGAACTTGGGCTCGAAGTCATTCGATGCCGAGGAGGACTGCCAGACATGGGCCGGCTCTGGGTAGCTCTCGTACCAGACCCGCTCCCACAGCGAGGACCACGACACCTCGGGGTGCTGGTTGTCGACCGCGACCAGGTGCAGGCGCCCGTCGGCGGCCTCGCCAAGCAGGTAGTTGCCGCGCGGGGCGAAGGTGAGCGCGCTCCAGGCGCCCTCAAGCAGCGACCCCTTCAGCACCTCGCGCTCGGCGGTGGTGTTGTAGAGCGCCACCGCGCCCCGGTCGTCGGCGCTGGCGAAGCCCTTGCGCCGGTGCTCGATGGCGAGCGCCGCGACCGGCGCGCCGGTACCGGCGAAGCCGCGCACGCGGCTGAGCGCATAGGCGTTGGCCGCGTCGCGCACCGGAAACCACTGCGCGATCGAGCCGTCGCTTGCGCCGGCCAGCAGCGAGATCCCGCCCAGCAGGTGCTCCAGGCGCGTAAGGCGGGTGCCCGGCTCGGTGAGGCGCAGGCGCTGGTTGAGGCGCGGCTCGGCGGGATCGCGCAGGTCGTAGGCCAGCAGCTCGCCGTCCTCGGCCGCGAGGTAGAGCCAGCGGCGCTCGGGATCGAGCAGCAGGAAGCGCGCGCGCAGCGGCAGCGCCACCTCTGCCTCGCTCTCCAGGCTCGCCTCCGCGCTCTCGTTGAGCAACGAGGTCGCCAGGCTGTAGTGGCGCAGCAGCAAACGGTCATCGACCAGCGCGGCGACCAGCGCCGCGTCGGCGTCCAT
>JBFKOE010000193.1:0-2760 GCA_041629015.1 Gammaproteobacteria bacterium | reverse complement strand
GCCAGCGCGCCGACGCGTCCCTCCAGCTCGGCGATGGCGTCGTCGAGCTGCTTGAGCCGGGACTCGCGCTCCAGCGCGCCGGGCGTATCGCCCCCGGCCCGCGCGACCCGCACCCAGCCGCGGCCGATCCACAGGCCCTCGGGCGTAACCAGCGAGCCCCCGGGCGGAAGCCCGCCTCGCTGGCGCAGGGCTTGCTCCAGGTTCTCGGCCGCGAAGACGCCCTGCAGGAGATCGGCCACCAGCCACGGACTGCTGACCTTCGCGCCCAGCGGCACCAGACCCGTGCCGCCGGCCAGCGCCCGAGGTGTCTCACCCCGCTCGACCAGCGTCAGGGCACCGCCCTGGAAACCTTCCAGGGCCACGGAGAATTGCTCCAGCGACGGGACGCAGACCGCCTCCAGGGTCTCGCCCAGGACTACCTCCAGGGCGCGTTCCCAGCCCGCCTCGACGCCGAGCTCTCGAGCCAGACGCGGCGCCTCGGCCAGGCCCTGCCGCGCCAGCCACTCGCCCACCCCCTCGCCGCGCTCCAGTGCCGCCGCGCGCAGGGCTTCCAGCGAGGCCCGCCGTCCAAGCGCATCCTGCAGGGCCGTGCGCGCCTCATGCAGTTGGCCCTCGACGCCGTCGGCGCGCTCACGTTCGGCCGCCAACCGCTCCGTGCTCGTCGCGACCCGCTCCTCCAGCGTCGCCGCCTCCGATCCCAGATCCCGCAGGCGGGACTCGCGCCGCTCGATCTCGGCCTCCAGCGCCACCCAGCTCAGCTCCTCGAGCTCCTGTTCGCTGCGCGCCATTGCGCCGCGCACGCGGTGCAGGTGCTGGTCGAGCTGCTCGATGCGGGTGCGCTCGACCTCGGCGGTGCGAGCCGGCTCGGAGGCCTCGCGGGTGAACTCATCCCAGGCGCTCTGCCAATCGCGCAGTAACTGCTCTGCTTCCTCCAGCTGGGCCGCGGTCGTAGCCGCGGCGCGCTCGGCCTGGCTCAACCCCGGCTCGTGTTCGCGCAGGCCGGCCTCGAGTTCGTGCAGGCGGTGCTGATCGGCGTGCAGGTGCGACTGCGCCTCCTGCAGCGCCTTCTCGAGTTGCTGGAGCTCGTGCTGCTGGCGATGCTCGAGGTCGCGCCCGTGCTGAATCGCCTGCTCGATGCGGGCGATCTCTGCGCCGACCGAGTAGTAGCGTCCCTGGACCTCGTTGAAGCGGTCGTTGGCCTCGATCTGGCCGGCACGCGACTGCTCGATTCGACGCTCCACCGCGCGTTGCGCCGCCAGCGCCTCCTCCTGGCGCGTCTCCTGGGCGCGGATCTTGTCGCCGAGCACCCGATCCTCGCCATCCAGCGCGCGCCAGCGCAGCGCGAGGAGTTCCGCCTTCAGCCTGCGCTCGCGATCGCGATAGCCCTTGTAGCGCTCCGCCGTCTTGGCCTGGCGCTGCAGGTGCTGCAGGTGCTTGGCGACCTCGTCGCGAAGGTCCCGCAAGCGCTCCAGGTTCTCCCGGGTGTGGCGAATGCGGTTCTCGGTCTCCCGCCGGCGCTCCTTGTATTTCGAGATTCCGGCCGCCTCCTCCAGGTATACGCGCAGGTCTTCCGGCCGCGCCTCGATCAGGCGCGAGATCATGCCCTGCTCGATGATCGAGTAGCTCCGCGGCCCGAGCCCGGTTCCCAGGAACACGTCGGTGATGTCGCGCCGCCGGCAGCGGGTGCCGTTGAGGAAATAGGTCGACAGCCCGTCGCGCGAGACCACGCGCTTGATGGAGATCTCGGCGAAGCCGGCGTACTGGCCGCCGAGGGCCCCGTCGCCGTTGTCGAACAGCAGTTCGATCGCGGCCTGCCCGACCGGCTTGCGCGAGCTCGAGCCGTTGAAGATCACGTCGGCCATGGAATCGCCGCGCAGGGTCTTGGCCGAGCTCTCGCCCATCACCCAGCGCACGGCGTCGATCACGTTTGACTTGCCGCAACCGTTCGGTCCCACGATGCCGACCAGGTTGCTGGGCAGGCTGATCGAGGTGGGATCGACGAAGGACTTGAAACCGGCGAGCTTGATCTTCTTCAGGCGCATGGCCGGCTACGATACCCAAAGTGCTGCGATACGCACAATAATTCCAAAGTACATTAGGTTAACTATTTAACTGATTGTTTTTAAATCTAATTAAGATGCTTTATTTTCGAGCGCGCCTGGCGCAACCGCGAGCGTCGCCGCCATGCGGCGAGCGCGTCGGCCACTCGGACGCTTGTACTCGATGGGCCTGCTGGCTATCTTGCCGCCGATGAGCGGCGGCCCCGGAAAGACCCTGGACACGTTCCCCAACCCGCGAGAGGGGCGCGATTATACCATCCGGATCAGCATCCCAGAGTTCACCTGCCTGTGTCCGAAGACCGGGCAACCGGACTTCGCGACCCTGCACTTAGAGTACGTGCCCGACCGGCTGTGCGTGGAGCTGAAATCCCTCAAGCTCTACATCTGGTTGTTCCGCGAAGAAGGTGCGTTCCACGAGGACGTCACCAACCGGATCCTGGATGACCTGGTCGGCGCCTGCGCACCGCGCTTCATGCGCCTGAGCGCCGATTTCAATGTGCGCGGCGGCATCTCGACCACCGTGGTGGCCGAGCATCGGGCCCCGGGCTGGGACCCGGGCCGGCCGGTGGCGCTTCCCTGATCTCCCCGCGTCTCGCCAAGCCCCCATGCTGCGCGACCTCGTAGTGGGTCCCCGTTACCTGGGCCAGGGCTTCCGCGCCATCCTGGCGCCGGGCCTGCGCCGCTACGCGGCGGCCCCCAT
>JBFKOE010000192.1:0-2914 GCA_041629015.1 Gammaproteobacteria bacterium | reverse complement strand
TGAACTCGCCGAAGCGGACTCTCGCCCCGACCTCCGGGCGCACCCGCCAGCGTTCGCCTGCCGGCTCGAAGTAGCGTCTGAGACGCGCGCCGCCCAGACCACCCTCAATGGCGGAGCGCTCGTAAGCGCCCGAGCGCGCGTTCTCGAGCAGGCGCGGCGAGAGATCGGTGCCGAGAATCTCCAGCTCCGGGCAGGTGCCGTCGGGCTGCGCCCGCCTCCATTCCTCGTAGCAGATGCTGATGGCATAGGCATCCTCCCCGCCGCCACAGGCCGACGACCACACCTGAATGGGTCGCCGCAGGCGCTCGGCGAGCTCCGGCAGCATCAGCTCCTCGAGCACGAGCCAGTGAGCGCCGGTCCCGAAACCGGAGAACCCCGTGCTGGTCAACGCCTCGATTACCGCCTCGCGCAGCCCGGCGTCGGCGTCCATCTCGAGCCGATCGACCAGGGCCGCAAGCGACCCCAGTTCCCGAGCGGCGACCACGCCCAGCAGCCGACCCTCGACCAGCGCCCGGGTGTCGGCGGACAGCGCGATGCCGCAGGCATCCCGCAGGAAGTCCCGCACGCGCTGGAAAGGTTTGCCAGATGATTCCTCGGTCACCGAGATCGCCCTAGAGCTATTCGGCCACCCCTAGGCGCGGCGGCCCGTCTTCGGCGCGAGGCGCCACGATGGCCACATTATCCGCGCGCGCCACTCGCCCGCAAAGCGGGCCACTCGGAGGCTAGAGCCCTAACGTGGGCAGCGCATTACGAGCACCCGGGCACCGTCGCCGAATCCGGGTCGGCACGCAACTTGCTACATCCTGGCATCGGAGCCAATAAACCGACACTTCGCATGACACAGACGACACAGCGAGCGCCAAAGCACCGACGCGGGGCCTCAGGGCCGGGCCGCGCCGCAGTACTCTCCGTGCTCATGGTGGCGCCGGCGGGCGCAGCCGCGCAAGGGTCGGTTAACGAACTTCAGCCCCACGAGTCGATCCGCCAGGCCGCCGAGATGCATCTGCTGGAATCGCGGCCGCGGGCGGGGCAGCGCATCGCCGTGGAGGTGGGATCGCTCGATCCCCGACTGCGCCTGGCGCGCTGCGGCGCGCCGCTGGAGACCTTCGAGCCGCCGGGAACGCGGACCGCAGGCCGGGTAAGCGTCGGTGTGCGCTGTACCTCGCCCCGGCCATGGAAGCTCTACCTGCCCGCCACCGTGCAGCTCTTCGCGCCGGTGGTGGTGGCGGCGCGCCCACTGCTGCGCGGTGGCGAGATCGGCAACGGTGACGTCGTGCTGGCCGAGCGCGAGATCGGCAGCCTGACCAGCGGTTACCTGGACGACCCAAGCCAGGCTCTCGGCATGAAGCTGCGGCGCACGGTGGCCGCAGGGGACGCGCTCTCGCCGCGCGGCCTCGCGCCGCCGCTGTGGGTGCGGCGTGGCGAGCGGATCGTGCTGGTCGCCGGCAGCGGGGAATTCGAGGTGCGAATGAGCGGCACGGCCCTGAGCGAGGGCGCCCGCGACCAGACCGTTCGCGTGAAGAACACCCGCTCCAACCGGATCGTCGAGGGCGTGGTCGAATCCCCCGGTGTGGTGCGGGTGCGAATGTGATGCCGGCCACGAGGAGTTTGTTATGATTTTCATCCGCTTATCGCGAAGCACGCCGACCGGCATCGGGGCCGCGGCCGGCACCCCAAGGCAGGCTACAGTTCTGCCGTCGACGGCCGCTATCCTGAGATGGAAGACCAAGGAGTAACCGGAATGCCCATCGAAATCACCAACGGAAACCCCCACCGAGTACCCTACGACAGCGGCGAGGGCGCCCAGGTCAACGGTGTCCGCAGCGACGCGAGCAGCCAGCAGAAGCAGACCGGCAGCCCGAGCACCTTCGACACGGTCAGCATCACGGACACGGCGAGCAACCTGCAGCGCCTGGCACGCGAGATCGGCGAGCTGCCCGTGGTCGACTCCCAGCGAGTCGAGGACATTCGCCAGGCGATCGCCAACGGCAGCTACGAGATCGATCCGCAGGCGACCGCGGAAAAGCTGATCGGCTTCGAGCAGGCTCTGGGCCGGGACGGCGACTGAGTCCCGCCGATGACGGCTTCCCCTTTGGACGACGTCCGGAAGCTGCTCGAGCAGCAGATGCCGAACGCCCGCGCCTTGCTCGCTGCGATGCGCGAGGAGCACGAGGCGCTCCTGGCGCGTGACGCCAGGCGTATCGACGAGGCCCTGGCCCAGAAGTCGGCGCTTCTCGGCGTGTTCGAGAAGCTCGAGCTCGAGCGCACTGAGCTGTTCAAGCTGGCCGGCCTGCCACCCGCCCGCGGCCTGGCCACCGACAAGCTGCGGGATCTCGCCGTCTCCGGGCAGCCGGACCTGGTCGAGCTGTGGGGCGAGCTGCTCGAACTCGCCGGCCAGTGCCGGCGTCAGAACGAGGCGAACGGCGCCCTGGTCGAGGCCAGCCGCCGCCATGTGGAGCGCGCCCTCGACCTGCTGCACGGCGACCAGGGTCATACCCCCACCTACCGCGCCGACGGCGCGACCGCTCGCGGGTCGGCCTCGCGTCCCATCGCCAAAGCCTGAGGCGGCCGGGCCGGGCCGCGGCGTTCGCATTCCCTCGGCGACCGGCCCTTGTGCGCGGCCTGCGCTTCATGATTGTCTGAGACCATGAAGCTGCACAAGACTACGGTCACGGGCCGCACTCACATCACCCGGCTGCTGGTGCACCTGCAGGACATCCAGTGCCCGCTGCTCCTCGGGCTCGCCAACAAGCGCCAGCGCAGTACCGCCATTCTGGCGGTCAATCCCGACCAGTCCTACGTGCTGCTCGACGGCATCACCCTGGAGCCCGGCACGGCCCTGCCGCGACCGGGTCAGGCGGTTCGGGTCGAAGCGAGCTTTCATGGCGAGTCGGCCCGCTTCGAGACCCGCATC
>JBFKOE010000191.1:0-3027 GCA_041629015.1 Gammaproteobacteria bacterium | reverse complement strand
GAGTCCAGGTCCGCCAGCGATTCGTCGATCTTCTTGATCAGCTTGCGCTCGCGGTCACGCGCCCGCAGTTCGAGGCTGAATTCCGACTCCTGGGTGGCGCGGTCGTTCGGGTCCGGGAAGTTCGCCGCCTCGTCCTTCATGTGGTGTACCGTGCGATCGACCTCCTCCATGAGCTCGCGCTTCCACGACAGCAGGATCTCGCGGAAATGCGCGACCTGCTGATCGTTCATGTACTCCTCCCCCTTCTTGGCCTTGTACGGCTTGAAGCCCTTCAGGGCGCCTGCCACCGTCTCCACATTGGCGGCGGAAGATTTCTTGGCTGCCATGCACTCAACTCCTGGAATTCGAAAGCGGGAATTCTATACCAGAATCATTCGTCACCGGCAAACCGACGGCTTCTCAAGCCGGGTCCTGCTCGATCAGGAGCGCGGCCGCGACCGCACGGCCCTCGGCCAGCAGCAGGTTGTAGGTGCGGCACGCCGCGCCGGTGTCCATCACCTCGAAGCCGATGCCCTTGGCGGCCAGCAGCACCCGGATGTCGTCATCGGGAAAGCTGAGCCGCTTACCGGTACCGAGCAGCAGCACCTGGGGTGGATTCTCCAGGATCCAGGCCAGGTGCTCGACGCTCAACTCGGCGACCCTGCGCGGCGGCCAGTCACGGACCAGGCGCGCGGGCGTGACGATCAGGCTGCGGCTGAAAACCTCGCCGCGCACGGTTACCGCGCCGGCGCGGTAGGCGCCGATGCGGTACTCGCCGCCGGTCTCTCGGTGGATCTCCATGGGCTGATTTTGCCCCATGCGCGCAGTTGCTCCAAAGCGGCGGCGCGGCTCATTGACAGGGCATTGCACCGCCTTTACCGTACTAGCCTTTTTCGGTCCTTGGCGCGGCGCGTCGCGCTATGGTTGGTGGCCGCCACGAGGATCCGCGCCTTGATCGAGGATTTCCCCAGAATCAAACGGCTGCCGCCTTACGTCTTCAACATTGTCAACGAGTTGAAGGCCGGCGCGCGCGCGCGCGGCGAGGACATCATCGACTTCGGCATGGGCAATCCGGACCAGCCCACGCCCGGGCACATCGTCGAGAAACTGGTCGAGGTGGTGCGGCGCAATGACACGCACCGCTACTCGATGTCGCGCGGCATTCCGCGCCTGCGCCGTGCGATCTGCGAATGGTACGGGCGGCGCTTCGACGTCAGCCTCGATCCAGAGCGCGAGGCCATCGTGACCATCGGTTCCAAGGAGGGGCTCGCGCACCTGGCGCTGGCGACCGTGGGTCCGGGCGATGCGGTGCTGGTTCCCAATCCCGCCTACCCCATCCACCCCTACGGCTTCGTGATCGCCGGGGCCGACATCCGTCACGTCCCGCTGGTGCCGGGCATCGACTTCTTCGTCGAGCTGGAGAAGGCGATCAAGGACTCGTGGCCGCGGCCCAAGATGCTGGTGCTCAGCTTTCCCTCGAACCCGACCACCCAGTGCGTGGATCTCGAATTCTTCGAGAAGGTGATCGCGATCGCGCGCGAGCACCAGATCTGGGTCGTGCAGGATCTCGCCTACGCCGATCTGGTCTACGACGGCTACGCCGCGCCATCGATCCTGCAGGTGGCGGGCGCGCGCGACGTGGCCGTGGAGTTCTTCTCCCTGTCGAAGAGCTACAACATGCCGGGCTGGCGCGTCGGTTTCATGTGCGGCAACGCCAGTCTGGTGGCGGCCCTGGCGCGCATGAAATCGTACCTGGACTATGGAATGTTCACGCCCATCCAGGTGGCCTCGATCATGGCCCTGGAGGCCTCGCAGGATTGCGTGCAGGACATCCGCGATCGCTACCGGGCGCGGCGTGACGTGCTCTGCGACGGGCTGAACAACATCGGCTGGCAACTGGAACGGCCCAAGGCGACGATGTTCGTGTGGGCGCCGATCCCCGCCGCCTATCGCGAGATGGGCTCGCTGGAGTTCGCCAAGAAGCTGCTGCGCGATGCGCGCGTTGCGGTCTCGCCCGGCATCGGCTTCGGCGAGTACGGTGATGATCACGTGCGCTTCGCCCTGATCGAGAACGAGCACCGCACCCGCCAGGCGATTCGGGGAATACGCGACATGTTCCGCAAGGACGGCAAGGAAGACGCTGGGGGAGCCCAATGAATCCGGTCAAAGTCGGGTTGCTCGGGCTGGGCACGGTCGGCGGCGGCACGGTCAACGTCTTGCGGCGCAACGCCCAGGAGATCGCGCGCCGCGCGGGGCGCGGCATCCTGGTCACGCGGGCGGCGGCGCGGGATCTCTCCCGGCCGCGCATCTGTGAGCTCGATGGAATCGGGCTGACCACCGACCCGTTCGCCGTGGTCGATGACCCCGATGTCCAGGTGGTGGCCGAGTTGATCGGCGGCTACGAGCTGGCGCGCGAGCTGGTGCTGCGCGCGGTCGCGCAGGGCAAGCACGTGGTAACGGCCAACAAGGCGCTCATCGCCCTGCACGGCAACGAGATCTTCGAGGCCGCCAACCGCATGGGCGTAATGGTGGCGTTCGAAGCGGCGGTGGCAGGCGGAATCCCGATCATCAAGGCCATCCGCGAGGGCCTGGCGGGCAATCAGATCACCGGGCTCGCCGGCATCATCAACGGCACCGGCAACTTCATCCTCAGCTCCATGCGCGATCAGGGGCGCGAGTTCGACGACGTGCTGGCTGAGGCGCAGCAGCTCGGCTACGCCGAGGCCGATCCGACCTTCGATGTCGAGGGCATCGATGCCGCCCACAAGCTGACCATCCTGGCGAGCATTGCCTTTGGTATTCCGCTGCAGTTCGACAAGGTCTACACCGAGGGCATCACCGCGATCACCCGGGCCGACGTCGGCTACGCGCAGGAGCTCGGTTATCGCATCAAGCATCTCGGCATCGCACGGCGCAACAATGGCGGCGTGGAGCTGCGGGTGCACCCGACGCTCATTCCGCACCGGCGCCTGATTGCCAACGTCGACGGGGTCATGAACGCCGTGCTGGTGAGCGGCGACGCGGTCGGCGACACCCTTTATTACGGTC
>JBFKOE010000190.1:0-3042 GCA_041629015.1 Gammaproteobacteria bacterium | reverse complement strand
GCCACACTGATCTTCATGTCGTAGACCTCGCCGGACTTCATGCGAAAGAAGTTGCAGTAGGTCGTGAGCCCGCCCCAGGGAATGGCGCCGAGCGGCTTGGACGGCGCGTCCAGGGTGAGCGGCGCGACGCTCGCCTTGACGGTGGCATCGGTGATCCGCTTGCCGGTGCGCTCGTCGAAAAGCGCCACCAGCACGTGGTAGACGTCCGGCGCCGGACCGATATCGTGGCCCTCGGGCAGCGGGCCGTCGTGGGTCGAGAGGACGCTGGACGGCACCACGCCGACGTGCATGCGCATACCGTCGCTGACGATGCTGTCGCCGGGGTGCGCGGCCAGGGCGGCCGCCGGCGAGAACGCAAGCAGGCCCAGCAGCACGGCGATCCGTGGAGTCTTGGTGACCATGGCTTATCCCTCCTTCGACGGCGACGGAGGGACGGCTAGGTACGCGCACTGCGTCCGGGCTGTGATCACTGCGGGCGCATCCCTCCGCCCCCGTTCAAACCGGTTCATTTTCCTTATAAGGAAAGTCTAGCAGGCGCCCGCCGAAGCGGCCGGGCCGGCTGCGGCTATGCTTAGGCCCAAGCGCTTCGAGCGCGAGCGCATTCCCTCGACCGCGTGCGCCCTCAGGGCGCGGATCGCGCCCCAGCAGGAGGACGAGCATGTCCGAGCAGAAGATCTACCGCTTCTCAGGTACCGCCCTGGACGTGGAGTGGGATGAGCGCCTGTGCATCCATATCGCCGAGTGCGGCAACGCCCGGGGCGAGCTGTTCGTGGGCGGCCGCCAGCCGTGGTGCCAGCCGGACCTGGTGCCGGGCGAGGAGGTCATGGAGGTGGTGCGCCGCTGCCCGAGCGGCGCGCTCAGCTTCACCACCAAGGAAGGCGGTGCCGCCGAGCGGGCCGCGCCGAGGAACACGGTGCAGGTGAGCTACAACGGCCCATACTTCGTGCAGGGCGAGCTCGCGATCGAGGGCGCGCCCGAGGACATGCCGGGAATCCGGTTTCGCGCCGCACTGTGCCGCTGCGGGGAGTCCAGGAACAAGCCCTTCTGCGACAACTCCCACGAGGCGGCCGGGTTCAAGGACTACGGCGCGGTCGGGGAGCGCGGCGAGGCGCCGGGCGCCGAGGGCGGCCCGCTGGCGATCCGGGCGCGCAAGGACGGGCCGCTGGTACTGACCGGGAACCTCACGCTGCGCGCGGCGAGCGGTCGCGATGCCTGGCACGGCAAGGAGACCGCGCTGTGCCGCTGCGGGGCGTCCAAGAACAAGCCCTTCTGCGACGGCAGCCACAAGGCGGCGGGTTTCAAGAGCGAGTGAGGAGCGCCCGCACTAGTACCAACCGATGGACGAGCCCGACATCACGACCACGTTGGCGGACGGCACGCCCGTGCTGCTGCGCCCCGTCGACGCCTGCGACGAGCATTGCCTGGCGGCCGGCTTCGAGGATCTCTCGCCGCGCTCGCGGCACTTTCGCTTCGCCGCTCCGCTCAAGCGGCTGTCTCCGGCGCAACTGCGCTACCTGGGCGAGGTCGACAACGTCAATCATGCCGTGATCGGAGCCCGCGCCGTCGCCGACGGGCGCGGCATCGGTCTCGGTCGTTATATCCGCCTGGCCGAGGAGCCCGAGGTCGCGGAGATGGCCCTCACCGTGATCGATGACTTCCAGGGACGCGGGCTCGGCCGAATCCTGCTCGAGCGCCTGGCCGAGCGGGCGCGGGCGAACGGCATCGCCCTGCTGCGCGGCTACGTGCTGCGCGATAACGAGCCGATGATCCGTCTGCTCGAGCATGTCGGTGCACGCGCGCGGCCGGGCGGGGAGGGCTCGCTTTGCTTCGAGATCCTCCTGGTGCCGGAGAACCGCGCCGAGCACGGCCGCTCTGCCGGCGAGGGCGCAGAGACGCGCTGATGGCCGCCTACCTGATCGGCAACATCCGGGTGAAGGACGAGGCGCTATGGCAGCGCTACGTGGCCGGGGTGCGCGAGTCGCTCGCCCCGCACGCGGCCGAGGTGGTGTTCCGCGGCGGCCTCAATACCGAGCTCGCGGGCGAGCAGCCGTACCCGCTGGCGGTGGTGATCCGTTTCGCCGACCAGGCGGCGCTGCAGCGCTGGTTCCAGTCCGACGCCTACCAGGCGCTGATCCCGCTGCGCGAGCGCGCCGCCGAGGTGATCATCGCCAGCTACGATGCCCTGACTTGACCGCCTGACCTCAACCGTCAGCGTCGCGCAGCCGGTCCCAGGTCCGCTCACCCCGCGCGGCCTCGCGCAGCAGGTGCTTTCGCACCTTGTTGGTCGGCGTCTTGGGCAGGGCGGCCGCGAACTCGACGAAGCGGGGCACGGCGAAGCGCGGCATGCGCGCTTCGCAGAACTCGACCAGCTCCGCCGGGGCCAGCGTGCGGCCCTCCTTGAGCACCACCACCACCTTGACCTCGTCCTCGCCGCCGGGGATGTCGGCGGGCACCGCGACCGCGGCGACGTCGGCCACCGCCTCGTGGCCCGCGATCACGGCCTCGACCTCGTAGGAGGAGATGTTCTCGCCGCGGCGGCGGATGCAGTCCTTGATGCGGTCGACGAAGTAGACGTAGCCCTCCTCGTCCATGCGCGCGGCATCGCCGGTGTGAAACCAGAAGTTGCGCCAGGCCTCCACGGTTTTTTCCGGCATGCGGTGGTAGCCGCTCATGAAGCCGAAGGGCTGGCGCGGGCGGACCACGATCTCCCCGACCTCGCCGCGCGGAAGCTCGCGGTCGCTCTCCGGGTCGACGATCCGGGTCTCGAAGTAGCGCTCCCAGTTGCGCCCGCAGCTGCCTGGGCGCGGCTCGCCGGGCCTGGTGTAGAGCGGAATGTTGACCTCGGTCATGCCGTAGAGCCCGATGACGTCGTCCACGCCGAAGCGCTCGCGCAGCGCCGCGTCCAGCTCCGGCGGGTTGGGCGCGGCGCCGATCGCGCGCAGGCGATGATCCCGATCCTCGGGCGTGGGCGGCTGCGCGAGCACGAAGGCACTCACCACGCCGAGCATGTTGGTGACGGTGGCGCCGTGGCGGCGCACATCG
>JBFKOE010000189.1:0-3053 GCA_041629015.1 Gammaproteobacteria bacterium | reverse complement strand
TCGGGCCCGCGCACGGGGACACTGAACCATTGAACGGCATCCGCCCGCCGATCCTTGAGCCCAGCCCAACCGATATCGCGCGGCGCGACGCCGGCCAGGCGCGCCAGCGCCCCGGCCACCCAGACCGTGTTGTGACCGCGCTTGCGGATGCGGAGGTAGACATGCTCGCCGGCGCCCTCGAGGGCGAAGGACAACTCCTCCTCGACCCGGAAATCCTCCAGCCGCTGGCGCAGCGCGCCGCGAGCCGCGGGCGGGCCGAACGCGTTAGGCAGGACCAAGCGCGGCAATCTTCAGGGCGACCCGGTGAGCAGCACCACGGCGTGGGCAGCGATTCCCTCGCAGCGCCCGGTGAATCCCATCCCCTCGGTCGTGGTCGCCTTGATGTTCACGCTGGACTCCGCGACGCCGAGGTCCGCCGCGATCCGCCGCCGCATCTCGGGCACGTGTGGGGTGAGGCGAGGCTCCTGGGCGATCACCGTGATGTCGGCGTTGCCGACCGCGAGGCCCTCCTCACCCAGCAACTCGACCACCCGGCGCAACAGCACGCGGCTGTCGATGCCCGCGTAGCTCGGGTCCTTGTCCGGGAAGTGCGCCCCGATGTCACCGCGCCCCGCCGCACCGAGCAGCGCATCGCACAGGGCGTGGATGAGCACGTCGCCGTCGGAGTGCGCCGCCAGCCCCTGATGGTGCGCAATGGCCACGCCGCCCAGCGTCACCATGCTGCCCGCGGTAAAGCGGTGGGCGTCGTAGCCATGACCGACCCGCACCGTCATTCGCCGGCCTGCCGGCTGAGCAGGAACTCGGCGATCGCCAGGTCATCGCGGTGCGTGACCTTGATGTTGTCGCCGCCGCCCTCGACCACGCGCGGGTGGTGGCCCGCCCGCTCCATCGCCGCCGCCTCGTCGGTCACCCAGTCACCCGATTCGAGGGTGGATTTCAGGGCCTCAAAGAGCAGCCCGTAGCGAAACATCTGCGGCGTCAGAGCGTGCCACAAATCCTCGCGCTCCACGGTCTGCACGACGCGCTCGTCGCCGCCGGTGCGCTTCATTGTGTCCCTGACCGGGGTCGCCAGCAGACCACCGAGCGGATCCTCGAACAACACATCGATCAGCCGCTCGACGTCGCCCACCCGCACGCAGGGTCGCGCGGCGTCGTGGACCAGCACCCAGTCGCTCTCGGCTGCGAGCCGGCTCAGGGCGTGCAGGCCCGCAAGGACGGAGTGACAGCGCTCCGCGCCGCCCTCGGCGCTGTAGATTCGGCCGGAGGGAAACTCCGCCAGCACCTGTGGCCAGAATCCGTCGGTGGCTGCAACCACGACCACGACGCCCGCGATGCGCTCGCAGGCCAGGATGCGCTCTATGCTGCGCGCGAGTACCGTGCGGCCGGACAGAGGCAGGTACTGCTTGGGGATCTCGGCGCCCATTCGGCGGCCGGCACCCGCCGCCGGGATGACCGCCCAGCATCTCGGCCCCGCCGCGCTCACCTGCGGCTGCCCCCGTTCGCGCGCATCAGCAAAGCTCTAATCACTAGGCTGGGGACGCTCGGCTTCGGGCTCCACGATCTGGAAGAAGGTCTCCTTGTCGCGGATCATCCCGAGTTCGCTGCGCGCCCGCTCCTCGACCGCCTGGTGGCCCCGCTTCAGGTCCTCCACTTCCGCCTCCAGGGCCTGGTTGCGCCGCATCAGGCGCTCGTTCTCCGCCTTCTGCTCCGTGACCTGCCGCTGCAGCCGCCAGACTTCAGCCAGGCTGCCGTCGCCGACCCAAAGCCGATACTGAAGCAGCAGCAGCAGCGCGGTCACTACGATCAGCAAGGTCTTCTGCCACATGGCTCCGCTTGAGCGCAAGGCGCGGACTCAACGCCAGGCGACGGCGCGCCGAGGCGCGGCCGATACCGGGCGCCTAGCTACCCCGATGCGCCAGCGCCCCCAGACCGGGATAGCTGGCGCTCGCGCCCAGTTCATGCGCGATGCGCAGCAGCCGATTGTACTTGGCCGTGCGATCGGAGCGCGACAGCGACCCGGTCTTGATCTGCGTGGCGCTGGTGGCAACCGCCAGATCGGCGATGGTGTCGTCCTCGGTCTCGCCAGATCGATGCGAGACCACCGCGGTGTATCCCGCGTCGGCCGCCATCTCGATCGCCTCCAGGGTCTCGGTGAGGGTGCCGATCTGGTTCACCTTGATCAGGATGGAGTTGGCCACGCCGTCGGCGATGCCGCGGCTAAGGATCTCGGTATTGGTGACGAACAGATCGTCTCCCACCAGCTGGCAGCGCTCGCCCAGGCGCTCGGTGAGCTGCCGCCAGCCGTCCCAGTCGCCTTCGCTCATGCCATCCTCGATCGACACGATGGGATACCGGTTGACCCAGTCCTCCAGGTAATCGACGAACCCGCCCGCATCGAGGCGCTTGTTTTCCGAGCCGAGGACGTAGACACCGTCCTTGAAGAACTCCGAGCTCGCCACGTCGAGCGCCAGGCAGATCTCCTTGCCGGCGGAGTAGCCCGACTTCTCCACCGCCTCCATGATGACTTCGATCGCTTCCTCGTTGGAGCGCAGGTTGGGCGCGAACCCGCCCTCGTCACCCACCGCGGTGTTCAGGCCCCGTTCCTTGAGCACCGCCTTGAGGTTATGGAAGACCTCGGCCCCGTAGCGGATCGCCTCGGCGATGTTCGGGGCGCCGACGGGCATGATCATGAACTCCTGGATGTCGACGTTATTGTCCGCGTGGGCGCCGCCGTTGAGGATGTTCATCATCGGCACCGGAAACGCGAACGGGCCGTCGCCGCCGAGGTGACGGTACAGCGGCTTGCCCGCGTCGATCGCCGCCGCGCGCGCGTTGGCCAGCGAGACTGCGAGCAGGGCGTTGGCGCCCAGGCGACCCTTGTTCGGCGTCCCGTCGAGCTCGATCATGGCACGGTCGAGGCCGTTCTGATCGTGTGCGTCGCGACCGACGACGGCCGCGCGCAGTTCTCCCTCGACGTTGGCGACCGCGCGCAGCACGCCCTTGCCGAGGTAGCGGCCGGGATCGCCGTCGCGCAGCTCGACCGCCTCGCGACT
>JBFKOE010000188.1:0-3066 GCA_041629015.1 Gammaproteobacteria bacterium | reverse complement strand
CTCGTCCTTGCCCGGGTAGAGCTGCTCGATCGCCTCGCGCAGACCGAGACCGATGATGTCGGCCATCTCCGCGCGGCTGCGCTCGGGCAGGTCGAGATCGCGGATCGCCGCCCCGATGCAGGCCACGATCCGGTCCACCGAGTCCATCAGCGTCCCGTCCCAATCAAAGACGACGAGCGCATAGCGCCGCCCGCGGTCTCCTGTGGGCCGCTTCCGCAAGCGGTTCACCGCTTGGCACGGCCCGGCGGCGGTGCCTCGGCGCGCAAGCGGCTCAGCAGGCCCTCGAGATCGGGATCGAGCGGCGCCGTCACCCGTATCTCCCCGGTCCCCGACGGGCGGGGGAAGCACAGCGCGTGCGCGTGCAAGAAGAGTCGCTTCAAGCCCTGCTCGCGCAGCGCGCGATTGCACTGCGGGTCGCCGTACTTGGCGTCGCCCGCGACGGGGTGACCCGCGTGGGCCGCGTGAACCCGGATCTGGTGCGTGCGGCCGGAATGCAGCACCGCCTCGACCAGGGTCGCCGCGGCGAAGTCCTCGCGCCACCGGAACTCGGTCAGCGCGGCCTTGCCCTCGCCCCCGGCACGCACGAGCCGCTCGCCGCCGCGCAGCACGCTCTTGCGCAGCGGCGCATCGACCATGCGGGTGCCACGCGGCCAGCGCCCGCACAGCAGGGCCAGGTAACGCTTCTCGACACCATTCTCGCGCAGCAGCCCGTGCAGGGCGCGCAGGGCGCTGCGCTTCTTCGCCACCAACAGGCACCCGGAGGTGTCGCGGTCGAGCCGATGGACCAGTTCCAGTGTCGCGTGGGGGCCGCGCGCCGCCCGCAGGGCCTCGATCGCCCCGTGACTGAGCCCGCTTCCGCCGTGCACGGCCAGACCCGCCGGCTTGTCGAGCACGATCAGGTCTTCGTCCTCGTGGAGGATGGCGTCCTCTAGGCGTTGCAGCAGTCCCGCGGCGGGCGCTGCCGGGACCCTCTCCTCGCCCTGCCGCAGCGGCGGAATGCGCACTGTATCGCCGGGTCTTAGACGGTACTCGGGCCCGATCCGGCCGCTGTTCACCCGCACCTCACCCTTGCGCAGGGTGCGGTAGACCCAGCTTCGCGGCACCCCCTTCAGCTCGCGCAGCAGGAAATTGTCGATCCGCTGGCCGGCCGCTTGTTCGTCGATCTGCACCGAGCGTACGCGGCGTCGGGCACCTTCAGCGGGGGCGGTCATAGGCCAATGATATCATTGGCCTTTCCAATTGATGCCCGAAAGAGTCGCTGCTATCATGGCGGCGCCACCGAAAGGCACCGAGAACGCCGCCGGCAAGACCCGGTAGGCCGCTGGGGCGCAGACGGTGGCATGGTTTTTCTGCCAGCGCAGGCAGTAGCGCGCGGGCATACGGGTAGGATGTCGCCCGACCCGCCTGGTGCAAGTGGGCGACGAAGAACAATGTGCCATGTCCGTGCTGATGCGTGCGCGGACCTGGGTGTTGGCGCCGCGCGCTGACCGGATACGGTGTTCCCCATGGCAGGTGCGGTCACGCGGCCGCATCCCCACGAGCCGGGCAAGGTGGTTGGCCCGCTCGACACGTAATCCTTGTCCAGCCCCGTTGGGCTCCGACGATCCAGACCGGCCATACGGTTGCCGCCGCGCGGGCGTTTTCCCGCCGTGTGGGTGCGCATGGCCGTTTCGCGAACACGCCGGCATTCGACATGTGAGCACTCGAGTGACTCCACATGAAAAGAATGCTGATCAACGCAACTCAACCGGAGGAGTTGCGGGTGGCGATGGTCGACGGCCAGCGCCTCTACGATCTCGACATCGAGACCGTCGCCCGGGAACAGAAAAAGGCCAATATCTACAAGGGCCGCATCACCCGCATCGAGCCGAGCCTCGAGGCCGCGTTCGTCGACTACGGCTCCGAGCGCCACGGCTTCCTGCCGCTGAAGGAGGTAGCCCGCAGCTACTTCGCGACCGCTGAGCAGCCCGGCCGGGCGAGCATCAAGGACGCGCTCAAGGAAGGCCAGGAACTGGTGGTGCAGGTCGAGAAGGAGGAGCGCGGCAACAAGGGCGCGGCGCTCACCACCTTCGTCAGCCTGGCTGGCCGCTATCTGGTGCTGATGCCGAACAACCCGCGCGCCGGGGGGGTCTCGCGACGCGTGGAGGGCGCAGATCGCACCGACCTGCGCGACGCCATGAGCGAGTTGGAGATCCCCGAAGGCATGGGGCTCATCATCCGCACCGCGGGCGTCGGGCGCAGCGTCGATGAGCTGCAGTGGGACCTGGATTACCTGCTCCATCTGTGGGCCGCCATCGAGCACGCCGCGCGCGAGCGCAAGGCGCCGTTCCTGATCTACCAGGAAAGCAACCTGATCATTCGCGCCCTGCGCGATTACCTGCGCCCGGATATCGGCGAGATCCTGATCGACGACCGCGAGATCCACCGCCAGGCGCAGGTCTTCGTCGAGCAGGTCATGCCGCACAACCTGAGCAAGGTGAAGCTCTATTCCGACCACACACCGCTGTTCAACCGCTTCCAGATCGAGAGCCAGATCGAGAGCGCATTCAACCGCGAGGTGCGGCTTCCTGCCGGAGGCGCCATCGTCATCGACCACACCGAGGCGCTGACGACCATCGACGTCAACTCCTCGCGCGCGACCAAGGGTGGCGACATCGAGGAGACGGCCCTGCAGACCAACCTCGAGGCGGTGGACGAGATTGCCCGCCAACTGCGCCTGCGCGATACCGGCGGACTGATCGTGATCGACTTCATCGACATGACGCCGGCGCGCAACCAGCGCGAGGTGGAGAACCGGCTCAAGGAGGTCCTCAAGACCGACCGGGCCCGCGTGCAGCTGGGGCGCATTTCGCGCTTCGGCCTGCTGGAGATGTCGCGCCAGCGGCTGCGGCCCTCGCTCGGCGAGTCCAGCCTCGATGTCTGCCCGCGCTGCAACGGTCAGGGCACGGTTCGCAGCGTCGAGTCGCTGGCCCTGTCCGTGCTGCGGCTGGTCGAGGAAGAGGCCATGAAGGGCAACACTGCCAAGATAGTTGCCCAGCTTCCCGTCGAGGTGGCCACCTTCCTGCT
>JBFKOE010000187.1:0-3205 GCA_041629015.1 Gammaproteobacteria bacterium | reverse complement strand
GGCGACACTGGCCAGCACCGGCAGCCCGGCGTTCTTCGTGCACCCTGGCGAGGCCAGCCACGGTGACCTCGGCATGATCACCGCCAAGGACCTGGTCCTGGCCCTGTCCAATTCCGGCGAGACCGCCGAGATCCTGACCATACTGCCGATCATCAAGCGCCTCGGCGTCCCGCTGATCACGCTCACCGGCCGAACGGACTCCACGCTGGGCCGGCAGTCCGACGTGTGCATCGACGTCAGCGTCGCCCAGGAGGCTTGCCCACTAGGCCTGGCGCCAACCTCGAGCACCACGGCGACGCTGGTGATGGGCGATGCGCTGGCGGTTTCGCTGCTCGAGGCGCGAGGCTTCACCGCCAGCGATTTCGCACGCTCCCACCCCGGGGGCCGGCTGGGCAAGCGCCTCCTGCTGCACATCAGCGACCTGATGCAGGTCGGCGACGCGGTGCCGCGCGTGGGCGTGGACGCAGGCCTCGACGAGGCCCTGGTCGAGATGACGCGCAAGGGCCTCGGCATGACCGCGGTGGTGGATAGCGACGGGCGCGTGGCGGGTATCTACACCGACGGTGACCTGCGGCGCACGCTGGATCAGGGCATCGACATCCACGGCGCGCGCGTCGCCGAGGTCATGACCCGCAACTGCCAGACAGTGGCCGCCGACATGCTGGCCGCCGAGGCGCTCAAGATAATGGAGCAGCGCAAGATCAACGGGCTGCTGGTGGTGGATGACGAGCAGCGCCTGACCGGCGCGCTCAACATGCACACCTTGCTGCGGGCGGGTGTGTTGTGACGGCCGCGGCCGGCGAACGGGGCGAGGCGGAGCGGCGCGCCGCGCGGGTGCGCCTAGTGATCTTCGATGTCGACGGCGTGCTCACCGACGGTGGGCTGCTGTTCGATGCCAAGGGGCGCGAGCTGAAGATGTTCAGCGCCCGCGACGGGCATGGCATCAAGATGCTGCAGGCCAGTGGCGTCGGGGTCGCGGTCCTTTCCGGCCGGCGCTCCGAGGCCGTGCGTCGACGGATGAAGGGCCTCGGCGTGCGCCACGTCCAGCAGGGGCTGAAGACCAAGCTGCCGGCCTATGAGGCGCTGCGCGAAGCGCTGCGGCTCGCGCCCGAGGAAATCGCCTATGCGGGTGACGATGTCATCGACGTCCCGGTCATGCGCAGGGTGGGACTTGCCATCGCGGTGCAGGACGCCCATCCGCTGGTGAAGGAGCAAGCCCACCTGGTCACCGCGCTGCCGGGCGGACGCGGCGCCGGGCGCGAGGCCTGCGAGTTCATCATGGCCGCGCAGGGCACGCTGCAGGAGGCGCTGGAGGCCTACCTGCGATGACCCGCCGGACCGCGGTCATCGGCCTCGCCTTGCTGCTGCTGGCGCTGCTCACCCAGTGGCTGGGAGGAGTGCTGCAGCCCGCCGCACCGCCGGCGCGCGAGGCGCGCCACGACCCGGACTACTTCGCCAGCCGGCTGCTGCTGACCGAGCTCGGGCCCGACGGGCTGGTGCGCCAGCGGCTGGAAGCGGAGGAACTGGTCCACTATCCGGACGACGACAGCTCCGAGCTCAGCCGCCCGCGCATCGAGCGCTTCGGTCCGCGGGGAGCGCTCGAGTGGAGCGTGTCCGGGGAACGCGCCACGCTCACCGCGCAGCCGAAGGTGGTGCGGTTCCCGGAGGAGGCGACGCTGCGCGGCGGCGCGCCGGACGCGCTGCGCCTGGAGACCCGCGAACTGCTGGTGCGCGTCGAGGAGGGTTACGCCGAGACGGCGGCACCGGTGCTATTCACCGGGCGCGGCGCCCGCATTCGGGCGCTCGGCATGCAGGCCTTTCTCGACGGGTCGGCCCGCGTCGAGCTCTTGGCGCACGTTCGGGGTGTGCATGAAAGCGGCGACTCGCGCTAGGCTGCTGCCCGTCCTGTTCCTCGGCCTGCTCGCTGGGCAAGCGGACGCCCTGCAATCCGACCGCCGGCAGCCGATTCACATCGAGGCCGACTCGGTGTCCATCGACGAGCAGCGCGGGCTCAGCGTCTACCGCGGCAACGTTCGGCTCACCCAGGGCAGCGTCCAGGCCGACGCCGACCAGATCACCGTCCACACGGACAAGGGCGGGGCGGATCGCATGGTGCTCAGCGGCAATCCCGCCCGGCTGCGGCAGCGCCCGGACGGCAAGGAGGTCGACACCGAGGGCGAGGCGCTGCGGATCGAGCACTCCACCAGCAGCGGCGTGACGCTGTTCATCGGCCAGGCCCGACTCCAGCACGGTCAGGAGCGATTCTCCGGCGAGCGAATCGAGTACGACGCGCGCGGCGACCGGGTGAGCGCGGGCGGCGACGGCAGCGGGCGGGTGCAGATCGTGATCATGCCCAAGCCGAACGAGGAGGACGAGGCCGGAGAGAGCCCGCGGTGAGCCTGCTCGCGGCCGAATCGCTCGCCAAGCGCTACCGCGAACGGATCGTGCTCGAGGACGTCTCCTTCCAGGTAACCAGCGGCGAGGCGGTGGGCCTGCTCGGGCCGAACGGCGCGGGCAAGACGACCTCGTTCTACATGATCGTCGGCCTGATCCCGACCGAGCGCGGGCGCATTCACATCGACGGCCAAGACATCACCGACCTGCCCATGCACCGTCGCGCCCAACTCGGCGTGGGCTACCTGCCGCAGGAGGCGTCGGTGTTCCGCCGCCTCAGCGTCGCCGACAACGTCATGGCGATACTCGAGACCCGCGCCGATCTCGAGCCGGCGGCGCGCGAGCAGCGGCTTGAGGACCTGCTCCACGAGCTGCACATCGGCCACCTGCGCGAGCACCTGGGCATGAGCCTCTCGGGCGGGGAACGCCGCCGCGTCGAGATCGCCCGCGCGCTGGCCGCGGAACCTCGATTCATCCTGCTCGACGAGCCGTTCGCGGGCGTCGATCCGATCTCGGTACTCGACATTCAGCGCATCATCGAGCACCTCTGCGAGCGCGGGATCGGGGTGCTGATCACCGATCACAACGTCCGCGAAACGCTCGGGATCTGCCATCGCGCCTACATCCTCAGCACCGGCCGGGTGATCGCCGAGGGCGACGCCGACGCGATCCTCGCCAACCCGCTGGTGCGCGAGGTTTATCTCGGCGACAAGTTCCGAATGTGAGCCGAGCCTTCAATGGTCCCAGCACCCGCGGCCGGGATTGCCTTTCCCCGGACGCCATGGCAGCTTAGGCTCCAGCAGCCGGATCC
>JBFKOE010000186.1:0-3255 GCA_041629015.1 Gammaproteobacteria bacterium | reverse complement strand
CCTGCGCGCGGCAGGCTTTGCGGCGGCGGGGCTGGCGGACCCCACCCGCTATCAATAGCGCTTCTTCGCGCATAGAAAATTTCTAAGCCCCTCGGGCGGGGCGCGCCCGGGGATGCCTGAGTACAATGGTCGGATCGCGCCATCGAGAGCGCCGCCGGACCCTGCCGAGGGAGGAGGCTCGCAGTGGAACTGGAAATCACCCACAAGGTAATCCTCAGTGCCTTCGTGCTGGCCATGGTCCTGGGGGCCGTGGTCAACAAGACCAACTTCTGCACCATGGGTGCCGTTTCCGACTGGGTGAACATGGGCGACACCGGGCGCTTCCGCGCCTGGATGTTCGCCATTGCAATCGCCCTGATCGGCGTGCTGGCGATGGAGGCCGCGGGCGCAGCCCGCTTCGATTCCACCTTTCCGCCCTACCGCACCGGGACCTTCATGTGGACCCGCTACATCCTGGGCGGCCTGATGTTCGGGATCGGGATGACGCTCGGCAGCGGCTGCGGCAACAAGACCATCGTGCGCGTCGGTGGCGGCAACCTGAAGTCGCTGGTGGTCCTGGCGCTGATCGCCTTCTGGGCGTACCTGATGACCAAGACCAACTTCTACGGCTACGTCTTCCACAGCTGGCTGGCGCCGATCAGCATCGACCTGCCCGCCTGGGGGATTCCCAGCCAGGAGTTGAGCACGGTGCTGGCCGGGCTGCTGGGGGCCAAGTCCTCGCCCGCGCTGCACCTCGGTCTGGGCGCGGCGATCGCCCTTGGACTGCTGGCGTACGTGTTCCGGTCGCGCGACTTTCGCACCAGTCTCGACAACGTGCTCGGTGGCGCCACGGTCGGCGCCGTGATCGTGATCGCCTGGTACGTCACCGCGGGCAGCATCGGCCAGGAATGGAAGGAGTTCACCGAGTTCATGGACAACCCGCCCCCCGGGGTCGCGGCGCAGTCCTTCACCTTCATCAACCCTGCGGGCGAGGCGCTGTTCTGGCTGATGAGCCCCTCCCAGACCCAGTTGATCACCTTTGGCGTGGCGGCGGTCGGCGGTGTGATCTGTGGCTCGCTGCTCTACTCGCTCGCCACGCGCAGGTTCCACTTCGAGTGGTTTCGGACCTGGAAGGACTTTCTCAACCACGCGCTCGGCGGCACCCTGATGGGTATCGGCGGCGTGCTCTCCATGGGCTGCACCATCGGCCAGGGCATCACCGGGTTCTCGACCCTGGCGGTGGGCTCGCTGCTCGCCTTCGCCTCGATCGTGCTGGGCAGCGCGCTGACCATGAAGGTCCAGTACTACCGCATGGTCTACGAGCAGGAGGCGAGCTTCGCGGCGGCGCTGCTCTCCAGCCTGGTGGACCTGCGACTGCTCCCCAAGACCCTGCGGCGGCTCGAGGCCGTCTAGCCTCCCCACGTAGCCCCCAGCGGCCGGATGCCCGATCTGGATTCGGGCGCCGGCCGGCGGCTACACTCGCCCCGGCAAGCCACGAGGAGACCCTTGATGGGCAGCAGCAAACTGGTCACGGCCGCGGAGGCCGCGGCGCGGGTGCCGTCCGGCGCCACCATCGCCAGCGCGGGTTTCGTCGGGATCGGCTTTCCCGAGACGCTGGCGGTCGCGCTCGAGCGCCGCTTCCTGGAGAGCGGCGAACCGCGGGATCTCGGCCTGGTCTACGCGGCCGGACAGGGCGATGGCAAGGAACGCGGCCTCAATCACTTCGGTCACGACGGCATGGTGCGCCGCGTGGTTGGCGGGCACTGGGGGCTGGTCCCCAGGCTCGGCGCGCTGGCCTCGGCGGACAAGATTGAAGCCTACAACCTGCCCCAAGGAGTGATCGCCCACCTCTACCGCGACATCGCCGCCGGGCGGCCCGGCGTGGTGACGCGTATCGGCCTGCGCACCTTCGTCGACCCGCGCGTCGAGGGCGGCAAGCTAAATGCGCGCACGCGCGAGGACATCGTGCGCCTGATCGAGATCGACGGCGAGGAGTACCTCTTCTACAAGGCCTTCCCGATCAATGTCGCGCTGCTGCGCGGCACCACCGCGGACCGCAACGGCAACATCACCATGGAGCACGAGGCCCTGCCGCTGGAGAGCCTGGCCATCGCCCAGGCGGTGCGCAACAGCGGCGGGACCGTGATCGTCCAGGTCGAGCGGGTGACCGACCGGCACGTGCTCAGCCCGCAGCTGGTGCGCATCCCCGGTATCCTGGTCGACTGCGTGGTGCTGGCCGAGCCCGAGCACCACTGGCAGACCTTCGGCGAACGTTACAACCCGGCCTACACCGGCGAGATCCGCGTTCCCCAGGGCCGCGGCGGCGCGGCGACGCTGGACGTGCGCAAGGTAATCGGGCGGCGCGGCGCCATGGAGCTGCGCGCCGGCGCGGTGGTCAACCTCGGCATCGGCATGCCCGAGATGGTCGCCGCGGTCGCCGAGGAAGAGCGGACCTTTGAGCGCGTCTCGCTCACCGTCGAGCCGGGTGGCATCGGCGGCGTACCGGCCGGTGGACTAAGCTTCGGCGCGGTCTCCAACGCCGACGCCATCATCGATCAGCCGGCGCAGTTCGACTTCTACGACGGCGGCGGTCTCGACCAGACCTTCCTCGGCATGGCCGAGGCCGACGCCCAGGGCAACGTCAACGTCAGCCGCTTCGGACCGAAGACGGCGGGCGCCGGCGGCTTCATCAACATCAGCCAGAGCGCCAAGTCGGTGTATTTCCTCGGCACCTTCACCTCGGGGAAATCCGAAATCCGCGTCGAAGACGGCGAGCTGCGGATCTTGCGCGAGGGCGACAACCGCAAACTGGTCGAGCGGGTGCAGCACCTGACCTTCAACGGCGGCTACGCGGCCGAGCAGGGCCGCGAGGTGATGTACATCACCGAGCGCGCGGTGTTTCGCCTCACCGCGGGCGGTCTGGAGCTGACCGAGATCGCGCCGGGTGTCGACCTGGAGCGCGACGTGCTCGCGCACATGGATTTCGCTCCCAAGGTCTCACCTGCGCTCAAACCGATGGATGCGCGCATCTTTCGGCCGCAAGCGATGGGCCTGGCCGACGAGCCCGAACAGCCGGGGTGAAAACCGTCAGTCGGTCCGGTATGATTTTCGCCCTCGTCAAACCCGGTGGCTGCCACGGGCCGTTAGCTCAGCCGGTAGAGCAGCGGACTTTTAATCCGTTGGTCGCAGGTTCGACTCCTGCACGGCCCACCAATCCGGCCCACCCCGCGCTCCTGCCGCTCGCGCCTCGCGAGCGGCGCTGACCCATGCGCTTCT
>JBFKOE010000185.1:0-3366 GCA_041629015.1 Gammaproteobacteria bacterium | reverse complement strand
GCCTTGAGCACCTTGGGGTTGGTGTGCGCGAAGTTGGTGGGCGCCATGGCGTCGACGAACTGGCGGGTGTAGAAGTCCACCTTGTTGGCCGTGGCCGGGTCGAGCCCCTCGACCTGCCCGACCAGCCCCTGAATGCTGCGCGCCGCGATCAGGTAGGACTGCTTGACGTGGTCGAAGACCGCATTCTCGGCCCATTCGTCGTCCTTGAAGCGCTTGTCGTCCGCGCGCGGCGTCGCCACGGGCTCGACCTCCTCGCCCGCCATGCGCCGCGCAGTGCTCTCCCACAGCTGCATCTGCTGCTGCCAGAACTCCATCTGGGTCCTCATCATCAGCGCAGGGTCGGCCATCACCTTGGCGGTAAAGTCGAGGAAGGCCTTGCTGACGATCTGCGGGTCGGGGATCTGGAAGTGATCGCCTTCCAACTGGTGCTGCATGTACTCGTTCACCAGCCGCTGGCTCTGCAGCACGATCTTCGCGTAGTTCTCCATCAGCTTGGCGCTGTCGGGCTCGGGGGTGGGGACGGTCTCGTTCATGGCCTGCCTCGCGCTTCGCGTTGATCAAAGGTACAGTTGACCACAGATGCGCGGGTCCCACCAAACCGCCGCCGGGCCGCGCGGGCGGGGCGGCGGCAGAGGTCCGCCGGTGAGGGTCGCGGAATTCGCGCTCGCCGCCTGTGGTTTTAAGGACGGCATAAGGCCCGACTGCTACGCTCGGGCGCTCGCACTGGGTGTGGAGAAGGCGTTGCGGGGCGCTCGCGAACGGCGCAACGGGCCGTGACCGATCGCCGCCGGCGGGGGGCCGGAACATGCGCTTGCTACTGGTGGAAGACGACGCCCAGCTCGGCGATGCGGTCCGGGCGGGTCTGACGCAGAATGGCTTCACGGTCGACTGGGTGCAGGACGGCGAGTCCGCCACCGCGGCGATGGGCGTGGAGCCCTTCGACCTGATGGTGCTCGACATCATGCTCCCGGGCCGCTCCGGGCTGGAGGTGCTGCGCGAGCTTCGCTCGCGCGGCGGCGCCCTTCCGGTGCTGGTGCTGACGGCGCGCGACACGGTCGCCGACCGCGTCGAGGGCCTGGACTCGGGCGCCGACGACTACCTGGTTAAGCCCTTCGACCTCGCCGAGCTCTGCGCGCGGGTTCGCGCGCTGCTGCGTCGCCACGCCGGGCGCGCCTCGCCGCAGCTGGTGCACGGCGAGCTCGTGGTCGATCCGGCCGCCCACACCGTGCTCAAGGACGGCGGCTACGTCGACCTCTCGCGCCGCGAGTTCGCCCTGCTCGAGACTCTGCTCGAGAACGTCGGCAAGGTGATGTCGCGCGAGCGCCTGGAGCAGGCCGTCTACGGCTGGCAGGCCGAGGTCGAGAGCAACGCCGTGGAGGTGCACGTTCACCACCTGCGCAAGAAGCTCGGCAATCAGCTCATTCGCACCATACGAGGCGTGGGATATATGATCGAGTGATGCGTTCGACGCCCTCGATCCGCCTTCGCCTGCTCGCCATCCTGCTGGGGCTCTTCGCCCTCGGCTGGATACTGATCACCACCGCCAGCTACTTCGCCGCGCAACACGAGGTCGAGGAGCTGTTCGACACCGCGCTGGCGGGCTACGCGCGCTCGCTGCAGGCGGTCGCGCGCCACGCCGTCGAGAACAACGAGCCCGAGCTGCTCGAGCTGCGCACCGATTTCCCGGGCCACGAGTACGAGCACAAGCTGGTCTTTCAGGTCTGGAGCGGCGCGCTCGACACCCGGCCCACCCTGCTGATGCGCTCCGAGAGCGCCCCCGAGGGGCTGGTCATGGCCAGCCCGGGCTACGCCGACGTGCTCCTCGAGGGGCACCTGTGGCGAGTCTTTCACCTCGCCGACACCACGGGCCACCCCCACGTGCTGGTGGCCGAGCGCTACGACGTGCGCGACGAGCTGGTGCAGGCGATCAGCCTGCAGATCCTCTACCCCCTGATCCTCGGCGTGCCGCTGCTGGCGCTTGCGCTCTGGATCGGTGTGGGCGGCGGGCTGCGACCGCTGCACCGCGTGGCCGCCGCGGTCAAGCGCCGCTCGCCGTACAACCTGCAGCCGGTGGCCGTGGAGCGCGAGGTGCCGGCCGAGGTGAGGCCTCTGCTGGGGGCGATCAACGACCTGCTGGCCCGGCTCGCCGAGGCCTTTCAGCGAGAGCGCCGGTTCACGGCCGATGCCGCCCACGAGCTGCGCACCCCGCTTGCCAGCCTCAAGGTGCAGGCCCAGGTCGCGCTCGGGGCGAGCGACGAGGGCGAGCGCAGCGAGGCGCTTCGGCGCATCGACGGCGGCGTGACCCGCAGCGCCCACCTGGTGAGCCAGCTGCTCACCATCAGCCGCCTTGACCCCGACGCGGCCAGCGACGCCTGGGTGGACACCGACCTGGCCAGGACCGCCGTCGAGGTGGTGGCCGAGCTCGCGCCGGGCGCGCTCGCCAAGGGGCTGGACATCTCGGTGACCGAGCGCAGCAGCGGGCGGGTGCGCGGCCTGCCTGAGCCGCTGCGGGTGCTGATCCGCAACCTGGTCGACAACGCCATCAAGTACACGCCTTCCGGCGGCCAGATCGAGGTCAGCGTCGCCGAAGAGGGCGAGCAGACCGTGCTGCGCGTGAGCGACGACGGCCCCGGCATTTCGGCCCCGCACCGAACGCGTGTGTTCGACCGCTTTTACCGCATCCCCGGCCACCAGACGACCGGCAGCGGCCTTGGGCTGTCGATCGCGCGCCGCATCGTCGAGCTGCACCAGGCCGAGCTCAGCTTCGCGCCCGAGCGCGCGAGCGGCCTGCAGGTGGTGGTGTCGTTTCCCGCGGCCGCCTGATCAGGCCCGAATTCCCACGCCCTTTTGCAGCAGCCAGAGGCTGATGCCGAACAGCGCGGCGATGAAGCCCAGGATGATCGCAAAGGCCAGCGCGAGGTCGATCTCGCTCACGCCCAGAACGCCGTAACGAAACGCGTCCACCATGTAGAGGATGGGATTGAGAAGCGAGACCCGCTGCCAGAACTCCGGCAGCAGCTCGATGGAATAGAACACGCCGCCGAGGTAGGTCAGCGGCGTGAGCACGAAGGTCGGAATGATCGAGATGTCGTCGAAGGTGCGGGCGAAGACGCCGTTGATGAAACCGGCGAGCGAGAACAGCGTCGCCGTGAGGAACACCACCGCGCCGGTCACCAGGGCGTGATGCAGGGATAGATCGGCGAAGAACAGCGACACCGCCGATACCGCCAGCGCCACGCATAGTCCGCGTGCCACCCCGCCGCTGACGAAGCCGAGCAGGATCACAGTGTTGGGGATGGGCGAGACGATCATCTCCTCGATGTGGCGCTGGAACTTGGCGCTGAAGAACGAGGAGACCACGTTGGC
>JBFKOE010000184.1:0-3389 GCA_041629015.1 Gammaproteobacteria bacterium | reverse complement strand
CGGGCTCAGCCCGTCCTGGAACGAAAGTCGGTCGACAGCGGAATCGTCCATCGCACTCATCGTGTGGTTCGGTACCGGTGCTCAAGCGCACGGCGGTATCGTTCCAGAATATAGCCCTACTCCGGAGCCTTGCCAACCCTCTTGTCCGCGGCCTGCGCGCCGGCATCGGGCTCGGCGGGCTCACCTCGGTCCTGTGCCGCGCGCTCGGCGCGCCGGCGCCGAATGGTGGCGAGCGTGTACACCGGGCCGGAAGCGGCATAGAGAAAGGCCAGGCCGAAAAGGATCTCGGGAGGCTGCACGAAGATGACCGCGAACACCACGATCACGACCACCGCCACGACGAAGGGAACCTTGCCGCGGAGATCGATCTGCTTGAAGCTGTGATAACGGATGTTGCTGACCATCAGCAGCCCGGCGACCACCGCCAGCACCAGCACGAGTGGACCGATACGCTCCCCCGCGAACTGGTGCTCGGCGCCGACCCAGACCAGCCCGGCGAGCAGTGCCGCCGCGGCCGGGCTGGCCAGCCCCTGGAAATATCGCTTGTCGACGATGGCAACCTGGGTGTTGAACCGTGCCAACCGGAGCGCGGCGCAGGCCGCGTACACGAAGGCCGCCAGCCAGCCTGGCTTGCCCAGGTCCGAAAGGGCCCAGTGATACACGACCAGGGCCGGGGCGAGCCCGAAGGACACCATGTCCGCGAGGCTGTCGTACTGCACGCCGAATTCGCTCTGGGTGTTGGTCAGCCGCGCGACCCTGCCGTCGAGGCCGTCCATCACCATCGCCACGAAGATCGCTATGGCCGCCGGTTCATAGCGCCCCTTCATCGCTGCCACGATGGCGTAGAAGCCGGCGAACAGGGCGGCGGTCGTAAACAGGTTGGGCAACAGGTAGATGCCACGAGCCCGCCGATCACCGGTTTCCTTGCCGCCGCGCCCGCTCATGCCTGAGCCCGCGCTCCGGTGCCGAGCGCCTGGTTAATCTCTCCCGAGTGGTGCACCAGCGTTGCCAGCACCGATTCGCCGGATCGCACCGTTGACCCGGCCGTCATCCCGACACGCGCGGACGCCGGCACCAGCACGTCCATGCGCGAGCCAAAACTCACGAAACCGCAGCGCTCGCCCTGCCCGACGCGCTCCCCGGCGCCGATGTAGAAGCGAGGATGACGAAGCGAATTTCCACCCGGCATCAGCATCAGCACGTCGTCGCCTTCATCGGTCTGGATCCAGATACCGTAGTCCTCATGCGGGTCCCTATGCTCCTCGCCGTCACAGGACTTGTCCACCAGGCGATCCTGCCAACGTTTCATCACCTTGCCCTCGATCGGGCTGCGCACCGAATAGGCCCCGGTGTGCCACATGCACAGAGAGATACGCCACGTCCGGCGCGGCAGACAGGGATCGTCGCACTCCTCGATCTTGGTGATCACCCCGTCGACGGGGCTCACGATCGCAAGAGGCAGCGCCGGCACGCTGCGGCGCGGATCGCGGAACAGCCAGGCAAAGGCCACGAGCAGCAAGGCGGAAGGCCACGCCCAAGCCACTCCCGCCGCACGCTCGAGCACAAGCGTCAGGAGGCCGAGGACGGCGAGTGCCCCCCAACCCTCGCGAGCGATCACCGGGTAGCGCTTTGCCACGTTTGCGTCCCGCCGTTCAGTGACGAGAAGGGCGAGCTGCCGGTGACAGTTCGCCCCTCGCCTTGTCTCCAGATCACGCGGCGGCTTCTCGGACAGAGGCCGCTCGCGGTGAAGACACGCCTAATTGATGTTCCGGTCGACGATCTTGCCAGCCTTGATCCAGGGCATCATGTCGCGCAGGCGCGAACCGACATCCTCGATCGGGTGTGCGGCACCGAGGCGTCGCTTGGCCTTCAGCGTCGCCGCCCCGGCCTGGTTCTCGAGGATGAACTCGCGCGCGAACTCGCCGGTCTGCACCTCGCGCAGGATCTTGCGCATCTCCTCCTTGGTCTGGTCGGTGATGATGCGGGGCCCGCGCGTCAAGTCTCCGTATTCCGCCGTATTGGATATGGAGTAGCGCATGTTGGCGATACCCCCTTCGTACATCAGATCCACGATCAGCTTGAGCTCGTGCAGGCACTCGAAGTACGCCATCTCCGGCGCATAGCCCGCTTCCACCAGGGTCTCGAAGCCGGCCTGAACGAGCGCGCTCGCGCCGCCACACAGGACCGCCTGCTCCCCGAACAGATCCGTTTCGGTCTCCTCGCGAAAGGATGTCTCGATCACGCCGGAGCGGCCGGCCCCGATCGCGCTCGCATAGGACAGCGCGATCTCCTTGGCCTGGCCGCTGGAGTTCTGGGCAATCGCGATCAGGCTGGGCACCCCGCCACCCTGAACATAGGTCGAGCGCACCAGGTGGCCAGGCCCCTTGGGCGCGATCATGACGACGTCCAGATCGGCCCGCGGCTCAATCTGCCCGAAGTGAATGTTGAACCCATGCGCGAACGCCAGCGCTGCGCCCTCCTTGATTTTCGGCGCGATTTCCTCCCGGTAGAGCCGCGCCTGATGCTCGTCGGGCACCAGCACCATGACTAGGTCCGCGCCACCCACCGCCTCGGCGACTGGCTGCACGGTCAGGCCCGCCTTCGTGGCCTTGGCGGCCGAGCCGGACTCGGGTCGCAGCCCTACCACCACGTCGACTCCCGAATCCTTGAGGTTGTTGGCGTGCGCATGGCCCTGCGAGCCATAACCCAGAACCGCCACCTTCTTCGCCTGGATCGCCGACAGGTCGGCGTCCTTATCGTAATAGACCTTCATCGTCATCGATTGTATTCCTCACAGACTGGGTTGGCGGCGCCTCGACCGCGGCCCGGATCAGACGTGCAGGCTCTTCTCTCCGCGCGCGATGCCCATCACTCCGGAGCGAACCACTTCCAGGATGAGTTCCTCGTCCACACCGTCGAGAAACGCGTCCAGCTTGTCGCTCGCACCGGTCAGCTCGACCGTGTAGCTGCCTTCCGTCACGTCGATGATTCGCCCCCTGAAGATATCGGCACGGCGTTTGAGTTCCTCGCGCTGCGCGTCCTCGGCCCGCAGCTTCACCAGCATCATCTCGCGCTCGATGTGCACGCCCTCGGTGAGATCGGTGAGCTTGACCACGTCGATCAGCTTGTTCAGCTGCTTGGTGATCTGCTCGATGATCGCGTCGTCACCGCGCGTCACCAGCGTCATGCGCGACAACGAGGCATCCTCGGTGGGAGCGACGGTGAGCGACTCGATATTGTAGCCCCGAGCGGAGAACAGGCCCGCCACGCGAGACAGGGCGCCCGATTCGTTTTCCAGCAGGATCGAAATGATGTGTCGCATGGCTACACCAGGATCATCTCGTTGAGTCCGGCGCCCGCCGGTATCATCGGGTACACGTTTTCTTTCT
>JBFKOE010000183.1:0-3438 GCA_041629015.1 Gammaproteobacteria bacterium | reverse complement strand
TTCAGACGAGGAGCGCGCCCACCACTACCTGTGGCGCTTCTGGCGCCACATTCCGCGCGCCGGGCACGTCACCATCTACGACCGCAGCTGGTATGGGCGGTTGCTGGTGGAGCGCGTCGAGGGCTTCACCCACAAGGAGGACTGGATGCGCGCCTACACGGAGATCAACGACTTCGAGGAGCAGCTCGCCGAGCACGGCATCGTCCTGGTGAAGTACTGGATCCATATCGACAAGGACGAGCAGCTGGCGAGATTCAAGGCACGCGAGCAGATCCCCTACAAGCAGCACAAGATCACCGAGGAGGATTACCGCAACCGCGAGAAGTGGGAGGCCTACGATCACGCGGTCAACGACATGATCGAACGCACCAGCACCCGCTACGCACCGTGGAGCCTGATCGAGGGCAACGACAAGCGCCACGCGCGCGTCAAGGCGCTGCGGCTGTTCTGCGATCGGCTCGAGGAGCAGCTCTGAGCTGCGACCGGCACCAGTGGCGCGCGAACACGGACGCCCCGGCCCGCGAGCCGGGGCCGGGCTTGCCGACGAGCCGCCCCGACGCCGCATGATGGGGAGGCATTACCCGGCCGGCGCCCTGCTCGTCGCGCTGCTGGCGCTCACCCAGGGCTGCGCCGAGGACGACCACGAGGCACGCATTCGGGCCCTGATTCAGCAGGGTGCGGCCCACGCCGAGGCCCAACAGCTCACCGACCTGATGGCGCTGACCGCGGACGGCTTTCTCGCCGAACCGGGCGCCCTTGACCGCAAGCAGACCGCCGGCGCGCTGTGGGTGGCGTTTCGTCGCTACGGCGATTTCCGCGTTCTCTACCCCCGCGCCGCCGTGACGCTGGCCGGCGACGGCCAGCGCGCGACGGCCCGGGTCCACTTCCTGGTTGCGCGCCGGGCCCAGGCGCTGCCCGACCTGGAGCAGCTCACCGACGATCCGGCCGGCTGGATTCGGGAGCTCGATCGCAGCGCCGACCTTTACACCCTGGACCTCGAGCTCGGTCTGCGGCGCGGCGACTGGGAGGTGCGCGGCGCGCGCCTGCGACCATTCGCGGGACTCGGCGGCTAGCGGCGCTCGAGCACCAGGCGCAGACCCAGTCCGAGGAGCAGCAGACCACAGGCACCATCGACTGCGCGCCGCACGCCCGCGCGCTGCAGCCAGATCCCGGCGCGCTCGACGAGCAGCGCCAGCCCGGTGAGCCAGGCGATGCCCATGGCGTAGTGCAGGGCGGCGAGGAACAGCGACTTCGCCAGCACCGGGTCGCCGGGGGCAACGAACTGCGGCAGGAAGGCGAGATAGAACAGCGCGACCTTGGGATTGAGCAGGTTGGTGAGGAAACCCTCGCCGAAGGAGCGCCGCCCGGAGACCGCGCCGGCCGGCACCCCGGCGGTGGGCGGCGCGGGCGCGCTCAGGGCCGCGCGGCGCAGCGATTGCAGCCCCAGCCAGGCCAGGTAGGCCGCGCCGAGCCAGCGCAGAAGCTCGTACACCGCCGCCGAGTGGGCCAGCACCGCCGAGATCCCCAGGGCCGACAGCGCCGCGTGCACGAACAGCCCGGTGCACACGCCGAGACTGCTGAGCACGCCGTCGCGGCGCCCGCCGCGCAGCGTGTTGCGCAGCACCAGCAGGGTATCGGCGCCGGGGCTGATGGTGATCAGCGCCGCGACGACCACGAAGGCCAGGGTCTGATGATCGATGAGTGCCGTCATACCGCCTTCCGCGCTTGGGTGGACGAGCCGGCCCTCATCCCGCTTGCCGCTCCGCGCTCAGCCGAGTTCCTGGAGCATGGCGACGAAGGCACGCGCCACCGGGTGATCGATCCTGGCGCGGTTGCGGGCGATCCACAAGGTCCGGCGGATCTGCAGGCCCTCGACTTCGAGCTGATGCAGCTCGCCGCGCGCCACGCTCTCGCCGACCAGGAAGCGGGGCAGAAAGCTCACGTGACGGCCGTGGGCGAGGATCTCCATGATGGCGCCCGAGGAACTCACCTCCATGGCGACCGGCAGTGACTCAATACCGCGCGCCCTCAGGGCCTCGTCCAGGCTTTCGCGCAGGCCGGAACGGTCCTCGCGTAGCGCGAAGCTCAGCTCCGCGAGCCGCTCGCAGTTTATCCCGCTCACGGCCGCGAGCGGGTGCCCGGCGCCGCAGACGAGTACCAGCTCGTCGTCGCGCCACTTCTGCACAGCGATGTCCGGGTGCTCGGGCGCCGACTCCATCAAGGCCATGTCGGCGAGGTCGGTGACCAGCCGGTTGCGCAGCGCCCGCCCGTAACCGAGCCGCAGCCGAATCCGGTACTCGGGGTAGCGCTCGGCGAAGTGCACCAGCAGCTTCGGCAGCAGGTGCTCGCCGATGGTGAACGAGGCCTCCAGCCGCAGCTGTCGCAGCCCGGCGTCCGGGGCCCGCAGGTCCTCGACCAGGGCCTGCTGGCGTTCCAGGGTCTCGACCGCCAGGCGGTAGACCTTGTGCCCCGCCGCGGTGAGGCTCAGTCGTCCGCCGCGCCGCTCGAGCAGCGCCAAGCCATAGCAGGCCTCCAGCGCCTGCAGGCGCTTGGTCACGGCCGGCTGGCCGATGTGCAGGGCGCGCGCGGCCTCGCTCACGCCGCCGCGCTCCACCACCTCGCGCAGCGCGGCCCAGTGTTCCAGTCCCGGCAGTTTCATCTATTCACTTTCAGAATGTTCTAATAAAGATATTCATTGGACAGCACCACCAGGGCAAGCCGATAATCATCGCCTAACAACAATGCCTGGGCGCGAACTGCTGGGGATGGATTGCCGCCAGGGGGCGGCATCGATTCCCGAGAGATATTCTTCATTAGAATATTTTGAATTGGAATACCCTGGAGGGCCGACGGCCCTTCCGGTTCGGCGGTATGGCGGCGGGCGCCCGCCGCGTGAATGGAGCGAGATGGCAGAGGTATCCTCCCTGACACCCCAGATGATCGCCGTCCTGGCGATCCTCGGCCTGACGGTATTCCTGTTCGTCTCCGAGCTGGTCTCGGTCGATGTAGCCGCGGTGCTGATCATGGTCATGCTCGGCCTGAGCGCGCTGGTGCCCGACTACGAGGGCCTGGTGCCGCCCGGCCACCTCTTCGACGGCTTCGCCAGCAACGCGGTAATCTCCATCATCGCGGTCATGATCATCGGCGCGGGACTGGACAAGACCGGTCTGATGGGCCGCATGGCGTCAAAGATCCTGCAGATCGGTGGTAACACCGAGCGGCGCATCATTCCCCTGATCTCCGGCTCCGTCGGGGTGATCTCGAGCTTCATGCAGAACGTCGGCGCCGCGGCGCTGTTCCTGCCGGTGGTGCACAGGATATCGGTGCGCACCGGCCTGCCGATGTCGCGGCTGCTGATGCCGATGGGTTTCTGCGCCATCCTCGGTGGCACCGTCACCATGATCGGCTCGAGCCCGTTGATCCTGCTCAACGACCTCA
>JBFKOE010000182.1:0-3462 GCA_041629015.1 Gammaproteobacteria bacterium | reverse complement strand
GAGCTGTTGAGAATCAACAGCGTGGAATGCTTGGCGGAGAGGGCGGGATTCGAACCCGCGTTGGGATATTATCCCAAACACGCTTTCCAGGCGTGCGACTTAAACCACTCATCCACCTCTCCGTGGAAGCCCGGCATTCTATCGGCAAAGTGCAGGCGGGGGAACCCCTTGGCGCGTGATTCGGGCGGCGCCAATGGCACAGCTCGACCCGGGTCGCTCAATGCGTCGCGAGGTAGTGGGTGACCTCGGCGGTGACTGCCTTCAGCCCGCTGATGAGCGGCGCGATGTCGGCGCGCGTGACGACGACGGCTCCCGCGTCGTGATGCCTGCAACGCTTCTCGATTTCGGTCGCCATGCCTACCAGGCGATCCGCGTGCAGTTGGGACAGCGTGCCGCGCACGGTGTGGGTGGCACGGCCGAGGCGGGCGGGGTCGCCGGCCTCGGTTGCTGCGACCAGTTCGGCTTCGATCGCCTTGCGCCAGCCGGCAAAGCTGCGAAGCACCGCGACCAGCGCGGTCTGGCTGCCGGTGAGATCCTGCAGCAGGGCCTGCGGGTCGAAGTGGATGTAGGTCGGTTCGCTCATGAGGGCCGTTCAGGCGGCGGGCGCCGTGGCGTGCCACCGTGCCGGATGCCGCGTCCCCAGCGTCATGGCGTGCGTGTGATCAGGCGGGAAGATCGCGCTCGCGCCGACGCTGCGCGATCAAGGCCTGCATGTAGCCGTGCAGTTCGTGGAACGGAACCGGCTTCTGGTACACGGTGACATCGTGCGGCAGACCCCCTGCCTCGGCGATCTCGTCGTTGCTCAATGCCGTGACCACGACGATCGCAACCTGGCGCGCATGCGGGTTCTCGCGCAGCCGCCGGATCATTTCGAAGCCGTCCAGGCCGGGCATGCGCAGGTCGGCGATCATCAGCTCGGGGGCCCGGCGACCGACCTCGAGCAGCGCGTCCAGGCCATGCTCGAAAAGGCTCACCTCGAGCGGCAGCGACCAGCTCTTGAAGGTCTCGCGATAGACCTGCTGCAGCAGGGTGTCGTCCTCGACCACCATGACGCGCAGCGTCTCCGTCTGCGGCCTGGGGTGGGCGACGGTGTCCTGGCTGCGGGCAAGCAGGGCGTCGACCGAGTCCTGGCGGATGCGCCTGTGGCCACCGGCAGTCTTCCATGCGGCGAGCGCACCGCTCTCGACCATCTGCTGGACGGCGCCCAGAGACAGCCCGAGCTGACGCGCAGCCTTGGCCGTGCTGATGAATTCGCTGGGTGATTCTGCTTTGGTCGTCATTGGGCGTCTTGCTGCAATCTGCATAAAGACATTAAAGCAGAAACTAGCAGAAATGCGTGGAATGGCGCAAACAAGCCTGAGCTGGCGGGCGGGCGCCCGGCAGTCGCGTTCCGCGCCCTTCGCCCGTACCGTGAGCGGGCCGGTCCGGAAGCGATGGACGCCCGCCGGCTTGCTACAATCAAGCAGGAAGCGCGGTCCCGGCGGGCCATACCGCCGGTGCGCGCGAAACGGAGCAGGGCGCATGCGTCGCGAAATCTTGCAGGACATCCGGACATGAACACATCACGCAACGTGCTGGGCGGGCCCTTGCTCGCCTGCAGCTACAGCCCGCTGACGGGCTTTTATCGCACCGGCTGCTGCGAGACCGGCGCCGACGACCTCGGCAGGCACATCATCTGCGTGCGCGTCACTGCCGCCTTCCTCGCGTTTTCGCGGGGGGCGGGCAACGACTTGTCGACGCCGCGGCCGGAGTACCGTTTCGCCGGCCTCAAGCCGGGCGATCGGTGGTGCCTGTGCGCACTGCGCTGGAAGGAAGCCTACGAGGCCGGCGCGGCGCCGCCGGTGGTGCTGGAGGCCACCCACGAGACGGCGCTGCGCATCGTCGATCTCGACGTGCTCAAGGCCCATGCCCTGGGCACGGCGACCGGCCCGCAGTCCTGAAACGCGCGCACGACCCCCGGCCCCGCCACATGGACTGGCGCCCGCGTCTGGCCGCACTGCTCGATGCGCTCGAGGCCGGCCTGGTCGAGCGCCGTCGCGAGGTGCGCCTGGCGCTGCTCGCGGCGCTCGCGGGCGAGCACACGCTGCTGGTCGGGCCGCCGGGCACGGCCAAGAGCGCGCTGGCGCGGCGCATTCACCATGCCTTTCGTGACGCGCGCTATTTCGAGCGCCTGCTCACCCGCTTCACCGTCCCCGAGGAGTTGTTCGGCCCCCTGTCCATCCGCGCGCTGGAGGAGGACCGCTACGAGCGCCACACCGCCGGATTCCTCCCGGAGGCGGCGGTGGCCTTCATCGACGAGGTGTTCAAGGCCAACAGCGCGATCCTCAACGCCTTGCTGACCCTGCTCAACGAGCGCGAGTTCGACAACGGCGCCGGGCGCCAGCATTGCCCGCTGATCAGCGTGATCGGCGCCACCAACCTGGTGCCGGACGACGAGGTGGCGGAGGCCTTTTTCGACCGTTTCCTCGTACGCCTGACGGTCGGCCCGGTGAGCGACGCGGGCTTCCTCGACCTGTTGATCGAAGGTACTGCGCCCGGCGCCGTTCCCGGTGTCGAGCAGACCGTCGCCGAGGCGAGCCCGCTCGCCCAGGCCCTCGGCGCGGCGGAGCGCCAGGCGCTCGCGCTCGCGGCGCTGCGGGTCGAGCTGCCCCGGGCGGTGCTCGGCCTGCTGGCCGAGCTGCGCGCGTGGCTGGCCAGCGACGGGCAATACGTGTCCGACCGGCGCTGGGTGAAGATCGCCCACCTGCTTCGCGTCGCCGCGGCCGCGGAAGGGCGGGCCGCCGTCGAGTCCTGGGACCTCGCCCTGTTGCCCTGCTGTGTCGCGCCCGACGTGGCCGGCCAGCAGGCGGTGGCCGACTGGCTGGCGGCGCGGCTGGGTGTGCGCGAGGCGATCTCGCCGCCGCGGCTCACCCGCGTGGTGCAGGCCTTCGAGGCCCAGCTGAAGGCCGAGCGCGCGGCCAACGACCTCGACTACGACGAGGCCGGCCGCCTGCGCTTCTCGGCGGTCGGCCAGGCGGAAGAGCAGGCCCGGGAGCTCGCCGGCGAGATCGGCGATGCCAAGGGCGGCGCGGCCGCGTTGCGCATGACCTACTCGCGCAAGCGTCGCTACGGCAGGCTGCACATCGAGGCGCGCACCCGCCAGATCGACACGCTGCGCGAGCGCATTGGCGAGTATGCGGCCGAGCTCGATGCCCGGCGCGCCGAGCTGGCGGCGTGGCGCGCGCAAAGCCTGTGGGCCGAGCCCGCGTTCGCCGAGCGCGCGGATGCGGTCCTGCGCGAGACGAGCGAGGCACTTGCGACCCTGGCCGAACGTGCCCGCGCGGCACGCGCCGGCTTCGAGGGCTTGCCGCGGCTCGACGCCCAGCCCGGCGAGGTGCCGCCGCCGGTGGACCACGAGCCGCTGGCGCCCTGAGAAGATGGGCGGCGAGGGCTCCGAATCTCTGGCGACACGCCTGTTCGATG
>JBFKOE010000181.1:0-3510 GCA_041629015.1 Gammaproteobacteria bacterium | reverse complement strand
GAGCGGCGCGTGAGGTCTTTGCGCCCGCTCAACGGCCGGCGGCCGCCGCGCGCCGCGGCTCCGGCACCGGCGCGGGGGCCACGGCCCGCCGCCGCAGGCGGGCCAGGGCGAGAAGCTCGGCGGCCCAGGTCTCGACCCGGGCAGCGAGCCCGGCGTGCGCATCGCCCCGCGGCTCGGCCTGGATCTCCTCCAGTAGGTTCGTCAGAGCGGGCGCGAGCGGCGAGCCGTGGGGCAGGGCCTTCGCCAGCGCCGCGGCAAGCTCGCCCCGGTCCTGCGGGGCGCTCGCACCCGCATCGGTGAGCACCCCGCGGGCCGCGGACTCGGCGATGGTCGTCAGGCAGAGGGCGCCCTCCGCCCACTCCGACTCGAGGGCAAAGGCGTAGCGGCTGTTGCGCTGGTAGGCGAGCTCGGCCTCGGCGAGTGCGAGGACGTCGAAACCCGCGCCGGCGCATTCGCCCAGGCCGACCGTCTGCACCCGAAAACGCGCCCCGGCCCCGAGGTCGCGCTGCAGATGATCAGCCTCGTGCTCCTGTACCTCGCTGAGATCGCCCAGCAACTCCTCGAACCAGGGCGCACCCTTGTGCCGCGACCAGGCACGGAAGTCCTCGCCCGGCTGACGCTCCTCGGCATATGCGCGAGCGATACGCCGCACGGCCTCAGGGGCGCGTTGCGCCGGCACCGTCGGCCCCTCGAAACCCAGGCCGCCGCTCTCAACCCCGTTCCCGCCCAGCTGCAGCGTGTAGGAAGGCAGCAGGTGGCCATGGTGGCGCTTGGCCTTGCCGTAGAGACCGACGTCGCCCGAGTCGGACTGGGCGCAACTGTTCTGGCAGCCGTTGACGCGCAGCCGCAGGTCGGCCGTGCCGCCGTCGAGCTCGGCGGCAAGATAGGGCGAACCGGTGATTGCCAGCGGGCACAGATGGGTCCCGGGGCAGGAGACCACGTTGTCGCCGGCGCGAGGCTCTCCCAGCTCGAGGGCGGCGAGGCGGCCGCGCAACTCCGCGAGCCTGGCCTCAGGCACGTGGGGGATCAGCAGATTCTGATCCTGGGTGGCGCGGATCTCGTCGAGCCCCAGCTCCCGCAACAGCGCCGCCAGGCCGCGCAGCTGCCGAGCGCGCAGGCGGCCGAGGCGCACGGCCACCGGCACCGCGACGCGGCCGGACTGGTGCTGCGGCGTCACCCGCCGCACGACACCGCCGCGCGGGGCCTCGCCATCGCCCGGCTCGCGCCAGGAGCCCCGCGGCCCGGCGTCGGCGAACCCGGCCCGGGCACGCTGTAGCTCCTCGCGGTAGAGCTCGCCGAGCCGCTCGGCGCCGAAGCGGCCGACCAGGAACTTCAGGCGCGCCTGCGAGCGGCGCTTGCGGTCCGAATAACGGTGGTGCAAGGCGAGCACGGCCTCGATGGCCGGCAACAGGTCCGGCTCGGGAACGAAGGGATCGAGGACCAGGGCCTCGTGGGGCTTGGCCCCCAGCCCGCCGAAGGCCAGCAGCCGGAACCCCGGCGCTCCGCTGGCATCGCGCGTGGCGATGGCGGCCAAATCGTGGATCAGGCCCTGGGCGCAATCGGCCGCGCAGCCGGAGAAGCTGATCTTGAACTTGCGCGGCAGCTGCTGCGTCAGCGGGTGCCCGAGAAAGTGGCGGGCCGTGGCCTCGACGTGCGTGCGCACGTCGACGTGTTCGCGCGGGCAGACGCCCGCCAGGGGGCAGGCGGTGACGTTGCGCACGGTGTTGCCCGAGGCCTCGCGCGTGGTTATGCCGTGGCGCGCGAGATCGCGCAGCATTCGCGGGGTCGCGGCGATGTCGACGTAGTGGAACTGGACGTCCTGGCGGGTGGTGAGATGCACGACGTCGTGACCGTCGCGGCTGTAGCGCTCGAGCACTCGCGCCAGCGCCTCGAGCTTCTCGGGGGTGAGCACGCCGCCCGGGATCTTGGTGCGCACCATGTGCTGGTCCTCCTGGCGCTGCGCGTAGATGCCCTGCAGCAGCCGAATTCCCGGGAAGCGGTCCTCGCCGATGCGCCCGGCCAGGTAGTCGTCCACATCGCGCTGGTACTGGGTCAGCACCCGTTCGCTGATCATCGCCGAACCTCCTCTCCGCAAGCCGAATCGCCGTTCTGGGTCAGCCGCGAAGCGCGCCGCCCGGGACCAGCCGCGGTGGCGAAAAGCGCTGCCGTCGGCCACTCGATCCCATGGAACAAGTCCAGGCAAATGTACCGAGCGGGCGTTATTGTGAAAAAGAATAAAAACTTCTATTTTTAGGCGGTCACGTTATATGAGGTTTGGCCATGAACCTGCGGCAGCTGCGTTACGTCTCGGCGGTCGCCCGCAACGGGCTCAACGTCTCGGCCGCCGCCGAGGCCCTGTTCACCTCACAGCCCGGGGTCAGCAAGCAGATCCGGATGCTGGAGGACGAGCTCGGCGTGCAGATCTTCGAGCGCAACGGCAAGCAGCTGGTGAGCCTGACCCGAGCCGGGGAGACCGTGCTGGAACTGGCCGAGCAGACGCTGATGGACGTGGACAGAATCCGCAGCGCGGCGCAGGAGCACAGCGACCCCGACAAGGGCAGCCTGTCGATCGCCACCACCCACACCCAGGCACGCTACGCCCTGCCCGCGGTGGTGGGCAGGTTCATACGCCACTACCCGCGCGTGGCGCTGGCGATGCACCAGGGGACTCCGGTGCAGATCGCCGAGCTCGCCTCCACCGGCAAGGTGGACTTCGCAATCGCCACCGAGGCCATGGAGCACTTCGAAAACCTGGTCATGCTCCCCTGCTACAAGTGGAACCGCGCAATCGTCGTGCCCTGCGACCACCCGCTGCGCGAGATCCGGCCGCTGACGCTGGAGGCGGTCGCCGAGTGGCCCATCCTGACCTACGTCTTCGGCTTCACCGGGCGCTCGCGGCTCGACCAGGCCTTCGAGGCCCGCCGCCTCACACCCCGGGTGGTGTTCACCGCGACCGATGCCGATGTCATCAAGACCTATGTCCGCCTAGGGCTCGGCGTGGGCATCGTCGCGCACATGGCCTACGACCCCAAGGTCGACACCGATCTCTGCGCCCTCGACGCGGCGCACCTGTTCGAGCCGAGCAACACCAAGATCGGCTTTCGCCGAAACACCCTGCTGCGCGGCTTCATGTACGAGTTCATCCGCGAGTTCGCCGCCCACCTGACACCGGAACTCGTCGACGCGGCGGTTGCCCTCAAGACCAACGCGGAGCGCGAGGCGCTGTTTGCCGATATCGCCCTGCCGATGTTGTGAGGTCGCGGCGCGGGCGCAGTGCGGGTGTCCGCGTCCGCTGCGTTCTATCTCGTCTTATGTGCCTTCGCCACGAGTAGATTTTGATGCGGGTTTCACGCGGCACGTCCCTGTGCAGCGCCCTTCGGGCAACGCGTTGCGTTGTGCCAATCGGCAATCCCGCCGATTGGTCGTCCCGCGAGACGAGGTACTTTCTTGTACCGACAAGAAAGTACCCAAAGAAACTCCCCCGCGAGCGCGCCGACCCTGTGGGTCGGT
>JBFKOE010000180.1:0-3552 GCA_041629015.1 Gammaproteobacteria bacterium | reverse complement strand
TCAGCGCCGGACGCAGCTTCTCCTTGGCCTCCTGGCTGGTGACGAACACCAGGCGAGCCGGCGAGCAGTTGAAGCTGGTCGGACCCCACTTCATGAGGTTATAGAGCCGGCGCAGCAGGTCCTCGGGCACCGGCTTGTCCTGCCAGCCGTTGTGGGTGCGCGCATCGCGGAACAAGATGTCCAGCGCCGCGTCGTTCAGGGGCTTGCTCATGGTGATCGTCTCCTTGAGGAACAGTGGTAAAGGTCAAGGCGGCCCCAGCGGGGCCGCCTCGCGGGAAAGTGCTCGAGCGCCTAGGCGCGCGCGCTCAGGGTGCGGTCCACAGACAGGCGCCCGCCGCCCAATATGGCGAGGGCGAGCGAGCCGGCCAGCAGCGCGAGCCCGAACTCGTAACCATTGTTGCTCATGAATAGGCCGTTGCCGATGTGGACGGCCAGGATCGCCACCACCATGGTGAAGGCGAGGACTATCGCCGCCGGGCGCGTCAGCAGGCCGAGCAGCAAGGCGATGCCGCCGAAGAACTCGGCGCTGCCGGCGAGCAGGGCCATGAGGTAGCCGGGCTCCAGGCCGATCGATGCCATCCACTGGCCCGTGCCCTCCAGGCCGTAGCCGCCGAAGGCGCCGAAGAGCTTCTGGGCGCCGTGGGCGATGAAGATGATCCCCATCGGCACGCGCAGCAGCAGGCTGCCGAGCTGCGCGTCGGTGGAGAGGATGCGGGCGAGAATCGGAATCTGGCTGAACATGGTGCGGTCTCCTGGGTCGGGGGCGCGGGTCGCGCCGTTGCGATCATCTGCCGCACAGCCTATGGGGTGGATCAGGAGGGAGAAAGCGGAACTTTTTCATCAAGTCAGTCAATGGTATCGAACAATAAAAAGCACTTTAAAATGAGTTAGATAAAGTAGTATCCTGCAGGAACAGGGGTATTAGTGGATCGAGGTCGCCGGATTAGTTGAACATTTGCCCGGCGCCGGCGGCCGGGAAGGAGCGTCCGTCATGAGGCTGACCCTGGAAGCGCTGGCGGTGCTCGATGCCATCGAGCGGCGCGGCAGCTTCGCCGCCGCTGCCGAGGAGCTGCACCGGGTGCCCTCGGCGATCACCTACCCCGTGCAGAAGCTCGAACAGGACCTGGGCGTTGCGGTGTTCGACCGCAGCGGCCACCGCGCGGTGCTCACCGCCGCCGGCGAGAAGCTGCTCGCGGACGGCCGTCACCTGCTGCGCGCGGCGGGCGCCCTGGAGGGCGCCGTGCGGCGCCTTGCCACCGGCTGGGAGACGGAGCTGGTGATCGCGGTCGACGACCTCCTGCCGGTCGGGCGCCTGTTTCCGATCCTCGAGCGCTTCTATGCAGAGGGACACGGGACCCAGGTTCGCCTGATCCGCGAGGTATTGTCCGGGGCGTGGGATGCCCTGGTCTCCGGCCGCGCCGAGCTGGCGGTCGCGGCGAGTGGCGAGGGGCCCGCCGGCGGCGGGCTGATCACCCGGCCGCTGGGGGTGATCGAGTTCGCCTTCGTGATCGCGCCGGACCATCCCCTGGCGGCCGCGGCGGAGCCGCTGGGCGAGGAAGACCTCCTCGGCCATCGGGCGGTGGCCGTGGCCGATACCTCGCGCAGCCTTCCGCCGGTGACCTCCGCCCTTCTCGGTGGCCAGCAGGTGCTGACGGTGCCGGACATGGCGGCGAAGGTCGAGGCTCACCGCCGCGGCCTGGGGGTCGGCTACGTACCGTGCTACCTGGTGGCTGCCGACCTCGCGGCAGGCCGGCTGATCCGGCGCACGGTCGAGACCGCTATCCCGCACCCGCAGGTCAGCCTGGCCTGGCGCGGGGGCGCCGGCGGCAAGGCCCTGCGCTGGTTCACCAAGGCGCTGCAGGACCCCTCGGTCTACGACGGCATCGTGGCTGCCTGACCCGCGGCGCGGGGCGGTGGTCCTTCAGGGCAGCTCGAACAGCAGCAGCTCGCCGCCACGCCCGCCGTTCAGAACCAGCTGCCGCTCCTCGCGCAGGGTGGCGCCGTCACCGGCCTTCAGGGCCGTGCCGTTGAGCGTCGCTTCGCCGCGGGCCACGTGCAGGTACGCGCTGAGCCCAGCGTCCAAGGAGTGAGTGATCACTTCGGCACCATCGACCAGCCCGGCGTAGATCCGTGCCTGCTGGTGAATGAGCACGGAGCCCTCGGTCCCGTCCGCTGATGCGACCAGCCGCAGCCGGCCGCGGCGCTCGTGGTCCGGGAATCGGCGCTGCTCGTAGCCCGGCTCCAGGCCGGTGCGGTCCGGGCGAATCCAGATCTGCAGGAAGTGGACCGGCTCCTCGCGCGAGGCGTTGTACTCGCTGTGGGTGACCCCGGTGCCGGCGCTCATGCGCTGCACTTCGCCGGGGCGGATCACCGAGCTGTTGCCCATGCTGTCCTTGTGCTCCAGCGCGCCGGCGAGCACGTAGCTGATGATCTCCATGTCCTGGTGGTCGTGGGGCGCGAAGCCGCCACCCGGGGCGACCCGGTCCTCGTTGATGACGCGCAGGGCTGAGACCCCCAAGTGCGCCGGGTCGTAGTAGCCGGCGAAGGAAAAGGTGTGCCGCGAATCCAGCCAGCCGTGGTTGGCGTGGCCTCGATCCTCGCTCTTACGAAGGGTGATCATGGAAGCAACCTATCGAATTTAATCAACATGTTGGCCAACCGTACGGGCCGGATGCCGCATTTCATAGCGAAATGATGTGAAATTATCATTCAATAATCTTGAATAAACCTGGAGATCCTCGCCCCCGCCAGGTCATCCAAAGCCGCTGACGCGCCTCTGGCGAGTGCAAAACGGGCAGCGACAGGTGGTCCGAAATCCCTGTGCTAGACTCGATTCATACAAATTCGGCGCGGTTTACGCGCCTCCCCGGCGCCGACCAGCAGACTTAACGAGAACATGAATTCACGACCCGCTGTGCTGGTCACGCGCAGGTTGCCGCCCGCGGTCGAGGCCCGTCTGGAGCGGGACTACGACGCGCGCCTGAACCCTGAGGACCGGCTGTACGACAGGGAGGAACTGCTGGAGCGTGCGCAGGGCGCCGCCGCCATCGTCGCCTGCCATACTGAACATTTGGACGCCGCGACGATCGAGCGGCTGCCCGCAACGGTCCGGGTGATCGCCAACTTCTCGGTTGGTGTGGATCACGTCGACCTCGAGGCGGCTCGGGCGCGCGGCGTGGTGGTCACCAATACGCCTGAGGTGTTGACCGACGCCACGGCCGAAGTCGCCATGCTGCTGGTCCTGGCCGCGGCCAGGCGCGCCTCGGAAGGCGAGCGGCTGGTGCGTTCCGGTGGCTGGGACACCTGGAACCCGACCTTCATGCTCGGCACTCAGGTGACGGGAAAGCGGATCGGGATCGTCGGGATGGGCGGCGTGGGCCGCGTCACCGCACGGCGCGCCCGGGGCTTCGACATGGAGGTGCACTACCATAATCGCCACCGGCTGCCGCCTGAGATCGAGGAGGGCGCGGTCTACCACGAGTCGCTCGAGAAGATGCTGCCGCTCTGCGAGTTTCTCGCCCTGCACTGCCCGGCCACGCCGAGCACGGAGGG
>JBFKOE010000179.1:0-3575 GCA_041629015.1 Gammaproteobacteria bacterium | reverse complement strand
GCCGAGCGCAACCCGGGCATCACCCGGCTGCTCACCGGGGACGTCCTGGTCGGCGAGCAGGCCCGCCTGCGCGAGCGGGTGCAGCAGTTTTACGACCGCATCGAGACCCAGCTGCGCCAAGTGCTGCGCGAGGGCGAGCTGGCGGGCAGGCAGGCGGCCCGGGCGGCGGTTCCGGACCTGGCCGAGCTGTTCGTCAGCGTGGTGGCCGGCAAGATGCAGCACTACGTGCGCAGCGACTTCGGCGCTCCGCCAACCCGGCACTGGGAGCGCCAGTGGTCGGTGCTGGCCGCGGGCGCGCGCGGCGTCTGAGCGGCCCGGCCGGGCCGCAAACCGGGATCACTGACGGGTGGTGGGATTCGCGCCGCTGCCCGCGCGCTCGGCCTCGATTTCGGCCCTGACCTCGCGGTAGCGGGCCATATCCTTGTCGAACTGGGCGCGCACCGCGCGCTCCTCGGCCTCGCGCTCGGCGATGAACTCGCGGCCGCGGTCGATCTGCGACTGGGTGGCGGCGATGTCGCCGCGCAGCGCGGGGGGCACCGTCTGGCCGCTGCGCTCCAGCGCCGCGGCCCGGCCCATGAGATCGTCGAGCTGCTTGCCAAGGTTCTCGAGGTTGCCTTCCGTGACCCCGATCTGGCTGCGGATGCCGGAGATACGCCCGTCGCGGGCGGCGGCCATGGCATCGATGCTGCTGTAGGTGTCGAGCAGCATGCGGTCATAGGCCGACTGCTGTCGGGCCTGGCGCTCCTGCTCGGCGCGCTCGGCGCGCAGACGCCGTTCCTCCTCCAGCTCCTCGGCGGTCTTGGCGCGCTCGATCGAGCGCACGGTCAGGCCACGCTGGTCGAGCTCCTCGCGGCCGTAGGGAACCTGGTCGGGCGGGACGGTGTCGCTGTAGTGGATGCGGCCCTCCTGGTCCACCCAGCGATAGAGCTTGGCGGCCCACAGCGGTGCGGCAAGCGCCGCGCAGCAGAGCGCTACGCAGCCCCTGGCCGCCAGGGTCGGCCATCTGCCGCGATTCCTCGTTCCGCTTGCCCTCATGCCGGCCACAGTATACCCCCGCGACTTGTGCCCCGCTCAACCGCGATCCTGGCAGCTTCGCCCTGAATCACTGCTGAATGCCGTAGCGGGTCTGGTAGGCGCGGATGGCCTCGATCTCGCCGCCAAGAGCCGCGTGCCCGCTCAGGTAACGCACCATTTCGTCCAGCCCGGCGATACTCACCACACTGAGGCCGAGCTCGAGCTCGACCTCCTGGACCGCGGAGCGGGGTCCCTGCCCGCGCTCCTGGCGGTCGAGCGCGATGGCTACGCCGACCGGTTCGGCGCCATGGGCGCGGATGATGTCCACCGACTCGCGCACCGAGGTGCCGGCGGAGATGACGTCGTCGACGATCAGCACGCGCCCCCTGAGCCGCGCGCCCACGGTCGTTCCGCCTTCGCCGTGCGCCTTGGCCTCCTTGCGGTTGAAGGCGAAGGGAATGTCCAAGCCGTGTTCCTGCGCCAGCGCGATGGCGGTCGCTGCGGCCAGGGGGATGCCCTTGTAGGCGGGGCCGAAGAGCATTTCGAACCCGATGCCCGACTGGCGGATCGCCTGGGCGTAGAAGCGGCCCAGACGCGACAGCGCCTCGCCGCTGTCGAACAGACCGGCATTGAAGAAATACGGGCTTTCGCGCCCCGATTTCAGCGTGAAACGGCCGAAGCGCAACACCTCTTTGGCGATGGCGAACTCGAGGAACTCTGCCTGGTAGGAGCGCATGCTGGTGCCGGGACGGGCCGCGGTGGGGCTGGGGCGGTCGTGTATCATACACGCACTCTTTGGCCCCCCCAACATCGCCCCATGCGCGTCATCACCTGCAACGTCAACGGCATCCGCTCGGCTGCCGGCAAGGGGTTCTTTCCCTGGATGCTCGCCCAGGGGGCGGAGTTCGTCTGCCTGCAGGAGACCAAGGCCCAGGAGCACCAACTCGGCGACGAGGTGTTCGCGCCGAATGGCTACCGTTCGTATTTCCTCGATGCCCGCAAACGCGGCTACAGCGGGGTCGCGATCTACTGCCGACGCGAGCCAACGCGCGTGATCCGCGGTCTCGGCTGGCTGGAGATGGATGAGGAGGGCCGCTACCTGCAGCTCGACTACCCCGGGCTCAGCGTGGTCTCGCTCTACCTGCCCTCGGGCTCCTCGAGCCCGGAGCGCCAGGCCGTGAAGTTCGAGTTCCTCGACCGTTTCCTGCCGCACCTGCGCGCCCTGCGGCGCAAGCGGCGCCAGTTTATTCTCTGCGGCGACTGGAACATCGCCCACAAGAAGATCGACATCCGCAACTGGCGCGGCAACCAGAAGAACTCGGGATTCCTTCCCGAGGAGCGGGCCTGGATGGATGAGCTCTTCGGCAAGGCGGGCTTCGTCGACGCCTTTCGGGCGGTCAACCCCGAGCCCGACCAGTACACCTGGTGGTCGAACCGCGGCCAGGCCTGGGCCAAGAACGTCGGTTGGCGCATCGACTACCAGGTCGTCACTCCCGGGCTGGCTCCCAAGGTGCGCTCGGCGGCGATTTACAAGGCGCAGCGCTTCTCCGATCACGCGCCGCTGACCATCGACTACGCGCTCGAGTGGTGAGCCCGAACGCAGCGGCGGGCGAGACGCAGCACAGCTGGCGCGAGGCGCTGCGGGCTTACACGCGGGCACGCGTGGTCGCGCTGTTCTTTCTCGGCTTCTCGGCCGGGCTGCCCTACCTGCTGGTCTTCTCGACGCTCTCCGCCTGGCTGCGCGACGCGCGCGTGGATCTGGCGACCATCGGCTTCTTCAGCTGGGTCGGGATCACCTTCTCTGTCAAGGTGCTGTGGGCGCCGGTGGTCGACCGGGTGCCGGTGCCCGCGCTGACCGCCCGGCTGGGGCGCCGGCGCAGCTGGATGCTGCTCGCCCAGCTCGCCGTGGCGCTCGGCCTGGCGGCGATGGCCGTCACCGGTCCGGGCGGCGATCTCGCCCTGCTCGCCCTACTGGCGGTGATCGTCGCCTTCGCCTCCGCGACCCAGGACATCGCCATCGACGCCTTCCGCATCGAGTCCGCGGCGGCCGAGTACCAGGGCGCGCTGGCGGCGATGTACATCTTTGGCTACCGGGTCGCGCTGCTGGTCGCCGGCGCCGGCGCCTTCTATGCCGCGGAGTATCTCGGCTGGCAGTCCGCCTACCTGATCATGGCGCTGCTGATGGGCGTGGGAATGGTCACCGTGCTGCTGGTGCGCGAGCCCGTCGCGTCGGCAACGCGGGCCGCCGGGAACGAAGACGAACGGGCGCTGCTCGAGCGCTTCGCGCGCGCCGCCCACCTGCCGGCATGGCTGCGCCGCCCCCGGGGCCAGTTCGTGCGCGCCGTGGTCTGCCCGTTTCTCGATTTCTTCCAGCGCAACGGCTCGCGCGCGCTGCTGATCCTGGCGCTGGTGGGCGTCTACAAGCTGAGCGACATCACCATGGGGGTGATGGCGAACCCGTTCTACCTCGATCTCGGATTCAGCAAGGACGAGATCGCCAGCGTGGCCAAGATCTTCGGCTTCTTCATGCTGCTGGCCGGCTCGGCCCTCGGCGGGCTGCT
>JBFKOE010000178.1:0-3593 GCA_041629015.1 Gammaproteobacteria bacterium | reverse complement strand
GGCGGGGTGCCCTGCTGGCGCTCCTCGTTGCGCATGGTCCGGGTCACCTCGAGCCCGTCCATGTGCGGCATCTGCCAGTCGAGAAATACCAGGTCGTAGTCGTGCGCGCGCCACAACTGCAGGGCCTCGGCGCCGCTCAGGGCGGTGTCGACCTGGCAGCCGAGCAGCTCGAGCATGTGCCGCGCGGCTATCTGGTTGACCGGGTGATCGTCGACCAGCAGCACGTGGGCGTCGAAACTGCGCTGCACGCCCTCCTCGCGCGCCGGGCCCGGCGGCGCGGCGCCGGCCAGCGCGCTGGGCAGGTCGATGGCCTTCTGCGCCCGCGACATGCAGCGCTCAGCGCCCAGCATGCGGTAGCGCTGCGCGAGGCGCGAGGTGTAGCGATCGGCGACGACCAGCAGCCGCGCGGGCGGAAGCTGGGTCTCGGCGCTCCAGCGCCCGAGAAACTCCTCCAGCGGCGGGTTGCCGATGCGATCGCTGACCACCACGGCACCGAAGGGCCAGTCCGCTGCGGCCGCCGAGCGCGCCGCCTGCAGGGCGTCCTCGCCGTCGCTCGCTTCTTCCACCTCGAGGCCGAGGCCGGTGATCAGCGCGTGGGTGCGCTCGCGCAGGCTGTCGGCGAGGTCCACCACCAGCACCCGCATGCCGGCCTCCGGGACCGCCTCGGGCGCCGCCTCGCCCACAGCGAGCGGCAGCGGCAGCCGAATGCGGAACTCCGTGCCCGAGCCCGGCATGCTTTCGACCTCGATGGTGCCGCCCATCAGCTCCACCAGCTCGCGGCCGATGGTCAGGCCCAGGCCGGTGCCGCCGTAGAGCCGGGTGGTCGATTCGTCGGCCTGGCCGAAGGGCTCGAAGATGTGGGCGATCTTGTCGCGCGGGATGCCGATGCCGGTGTCGCGCACCCGGATCTCGGCATCGACGGCTGCGCCGCCGTCACGGAAGCTGCCCTCGAGCGCCAGCAGCAGCTTGCCGCGCTCGGTGAACTTGAGCGAGTTGCGCAGCAGGTTCAAGACCACCTGGCGCAGGCGGACCGGATCGCCAAGCACCAGGCGCGGAAAGTCGGCGGGCAGATCAAGGTCGAAGGCGATGTCCTTGTCCGCCGCCTGGCCGGCGATGATGTCGCCCAGGTCCGCCAGCAGGCGGCGCAGGTCGAAGGCCGACGGGTAAAGGGCCAGCCTGCCGGCGGCGATGCGCGAGTAGTCCAGCAGGTCGTCGACCATCTGCATCAGGTCGTGGGTCGAGGTCTCGATGTGGCGCAGGTGCTCGGCCTGATCGGGCGAGAGCGCCGTGTCGGCGAGCAGGTTGCTCATGCCGGCCACGGCGCTGATGGGCGTGCGGATCTCGTGGCTGATCTTGGCCAGGAACAGGTCCTTGGCCCGGCTGGCGGCACGGGCCTCGTCGCGCGCCGCCAGCGCCATCGCCTGACTGTGGCGCAGTTGCCGCTCGGTTGCCCGTCGCTGCTCTACCTCGCTGCCGAGGCGGGTGATCTGCCCGCTGGTGAACCAGACGCCGAACACCAGCAGCAGCAGGCAGGCGCCGATCAGCCCGGCCTGCAGGTGCTGGAAGCGCTGCAGGTCGCGTCCGATCACGGTCTCGAGGTCGATCTCGATCTCGTCGGCCTGGGCGATGATGTCCCGGAACTGGGCATCGTAGAGCGCGTCGAGCTCGGAGCCGGCGGCGCCGGATCCGGCTTGCTCCCAGCGCAGCTCGGCGACCCGGCGCAGGGCACCGAGCTTGCGGCCGAGGGCCTCGAAGGCCCCGCGAAAGTGCTCCTCCGGCACGATTCCGCCGAGGGTGAGATTGTCGACGCGGTCGCCCTTGAGCACGTTGACGATGTGCAGGTCCGCCGCGCTCATGTTGCCCCACACCTCGCCGATGCTCTCGCCGGTGTCCCCGGCCAGCAGCTCCTCGAACCACAGGTGGGCGGTGGTCACATTGAGCTTCACGTGCAGGATGGCGTCCAGCATAGGCGTGTAGCGCGCCGCCAGGCGGGTGGTCATGTGCAGGTTGGCGAACAGCGCCGCGATCATGGTGAAGATGAATGCGGCGAGCACCAGCTGCACCCGCAGTCGCGCCCGGCGCAGGACGGGATCCGTAAGTTGCCGGCGCTTGGGCTTGGGCGTGGTCGTCGGGGCCGAGGTGTTCCGCTCTGCGGGCAAGGAGCTGGTTCCTGGCTTCGTCGCTAGGGGAGAAGGCAAAGCTCAGCAGTAGGGTACGTCATTCCGTTCATCCGGTTAACCCAATCGCCTACCCCGTATTGCGCATCCCCGCGGCGATCCCGGTCATGGTGACCAGCAGGGCGTCGCGCAGGCGCGGGTCGGCCTGCTCGCCCTTCTGGCGCACGGCGCGCAGCAGCTCGACCTGCATCAGGTTGAGCGCATCGGCATAGGGGTTGCGCACCTGCACCGAGCGCTGCAGGAAGGGGTTGTCCTCCAGCGGCACGGCGTGACCAACCAGATCCAGCACCGTGTCGCGGGTGCGCGCGTAGCGCCGCCGCAGCTCCTCGCCGAGCGGATGCAGCTCGGCCGGGGCCAGCGCAAGCTCGTAGCAGCGCGCGATATCCGGATCGGCCTTGGCCAGCACCATCTCGACCAGGCTGAGGATGGTGGCGAAGAACGGCCAACGCTCGAGCATCTCGCGCAGGGCAGCGCGCTGGCCGCCCTCCAGCGCCTCGCTGAGCGCCTCGCCCACGCCCAGCCAGGCCGGCAGCAGCAGCCGGTTCTGCGACCAGGCGAAGATCCACGGGATCGCGCGCAGGCTCTCGACGCCGCCGTCGGCGCGCCGCCGCGCCGGTCGGCTGCCGATCGCCAGCTCGCCGAGCTCGAGCTCGGGCGTCGCTGCGCGGAAGTAGGGCACGAACTCGGCGCGCTCGCGCACCACGCCGCGATAGGCCTGCACCGCCGCGCGCGCCAGCTGGCCCATGAGTTCGCGCCATTGCGGCTCGGGCTCGGGCGGCGGGCGCAGCGTCGCCTCCAGCACGGCGGCGGTATAGGAGTCGAGCGTGCGCAGGGCGAGATGCGGCAGGCCGAACTTGGCGCGGATCATCTCCCCTTGCTCGGTGACCCGCAGGTTGCCGGCGACCGAGCCGGGCGGCTGGGAGCGGATCGCGGCGTGCGCCGGCGCGCCGCCGCGCCCCACGGTGCCGCCGCGGCCATGGAACAGCCGCAGGCGCACGCCGTGACGATGGCTGACGGCGGTCAGCCCTTCTTGGGCCCGGTACTGGGCCCAGGCCGCCATCAGCAGCCCCGCGTCCTTGGCCGAGTCCGAGTAGCCGATCATCACCTCCTGGAAATCGTCGATGTGGCCGCGATACCACGGCAGCGAGAGGAGACGGTCGATGCACTCGGCCGCGCCCTCGAGATCGTCCAGGGTCTCGAACAGCGGCGCGACCGGCATGGGCGTGGCGATGCGGGCCTCCTTCTGCAGCAAGACCACGGCCATCACGTCCGAGGGCTGCGTCGCCATCGAGATAATGTAGCTGCCGAGCGATTCGCTGCTCAGCCCGGCCAGCATGGCGAAGGTATCCAGCACCTCGCGCACCTCGGCGTCCGCGGGCAGGTCCGGCGGGATCAGGGGCCGCCGCCCGGCAAGCT
>JBFKOE010000177.1:0-3680 GCA_041629015.1 Gammaproteobacteria bacterium | reverse complement strand
AGAAAATGCGGCGTCCCGGTGCGCAGGGGGGCGGGCGCCCACGCATCGCCTGAGATCACAATACGGCCGCCGCCGCCGCCGCGCAACCGGCATGCGCAGGCCCGCGCGGCTTGTGCCCCGGGGACCGCGCCGCGCCCGCTGCGCCTGCTCGCATAGCAACCGGAGACGAGGACCATGGAAGCTAACACCGAACTGTTGCACCGCTACATCGAGGAGTTCCTGAACCGCGGAGAGGCGGACGCGGCCGATGCCTTCTTCGCGCCCGGTTACCGCCGCCACCTCGCTCCCGGGGCCGAGTCGCTCGATGCGCAGGCGCAGGTCGAGCGCCTGGCGGCGATCCGTTCGGCCTTCCCGGACCTGCGCTTCCAGCTCGAGGACGTCGTTGCCGCGGGCGACCGGGTGGCGTTCCGCGCCACGCTAAGCGGCACCCACCGCGGCGCCTTTCAGGGGATCGCGCCGACCGCGCGCGCGGTTCGGGTGAGCGACGTTGGGATCATGCGCATCGAGGGCGGGCGCATCGCCGAGCACTGGGGCGGGCCGGACACGCTCGACCTGCTGCGCCAGCTCGGCGCCGAGCTGGCGGCGCCAGGGGCGAGGAGGCGCCGCGATACCTAGGGGTCGGCGGCTGAGCGGTGCGGGCGGGCCGGCGCTGGCCGCGGGCTATACTCAGCCCAGGCTCGGAAGCCGCGGCGGGGAGGGAGCATGAGCATCGACGACAAGGCCTTGACCAATCACGAGGTCACCGTCTGCCTGCAGGGCGGTGCCATTCTCGGCCCGTTCAAGGCGACCTGGAGCACCAAGGTCAAGAGCGACGTCCGCGAGCTGTCCAAGGACTACGACGCCTTTCTTCAGGGCGCTCCCCAGGCGCGCTTCAAGTACCACCTGCACGATGACCGCAAGCGCCTCTCGCACACCCTGATCATCAACTTCGCTCACGTCACCGCGATCTACGACTGCGTCACGCTGACCGGGCACGGCTAGCCGCACCAACCCGGGATCGCGGTACCGTTGTGGGCGGCTCGTCGCCCGGCGCCCTCACTCCGGCAGGTAGGGCATGAAGGTCCGCAGCAGCACCACGCCGAGCAGCGACAGCCCGAGCACGGCGTAGGAATGGCGGCGCGCGTTCGCGCGGCGCAATCCGGGCAGGAACACCCGGGCGTAGGTGAGCAGCAGCCCGAAGAGCAGGGCGATCGGCAGTTCGACGATGTGGCTGAGGCTCTGGTGGCCGTAGCCGAGGGCGGTCAGCAGGATCCACAGGGCGAGTATCAGGACGGGCGCCGCGAGGTCGCTCCAGAACAGTCCGCCCCGCAGCCGAGCGAGGAGCAACGCCGGGGCGGCAAGCGCCAGGTAGAGGAGCAGGCTGAGCAGCGCGAATACGGTCACTCCGGCTCGCCCCGCATCCGCCCCGCTACCCTCGATTGCGCACTCATGGTGTTGCCCCGCGAGAGGAGCGGCTCGCGCCTCGCCACGCCCCCGCCTAGGGCTCGACCGGCTCGATGTTGAGGACCACGCGGTCGCGGCCCTCGTTCTTGGCGCGATAGAGCGCCTGGTCGGCGCGCTTAAGCCAGCCATCGGCGTCGTCGTCCGCGCGCAGCTCCGCGATGCCGGCCGAGAGCGTCTGGCCGCTCAGCCCCGCGAGCCGGGCGTCGGGCATCGACCGGCGCAGGGCCTCGGCGAGCTCAAAGGCCCCGGCCGCCGGGGTGGCAGGCGTCAGGATCAGGAACTCCTCGCCGCCCATGCGGAAGATCTCGTCGGAGCCGCGCACCCGGCCCTCGACCATGCGCACGAACTCGACCAGGAAGCGGTCGCCCGCCGCGTGCCCGTGCTCGTCGTTGACCTGCTTGAAGTGATCGAGGTCGACCGCGATCAAAGACGAGGCGTAGTGGTGGCGCTGCGCCTTGGCGATCTCGCGCCGCAGGACGGTGTCCAGCCAGCGGCGGTTGCCGACGCCGGTGAGCGGGTCGGTGCAGCTCAACTCCTCGAGCGCCCGCTCCTTCTCGGCGACCCGCACCGAGAAGACGTAGGAGATGATGGCGAGCAGGGCGAAGCTGCCGGCGAAACGGAACAGCTCGCTCGCGGGCGCCCAAGCGCTCGCCACCGCCAGCATGGCCGCCGCCAGAGCGGCGCTGTAAAATGCGCCCAGCCGTGCACCGAGCACGATGCTGTTGGCGGCCGCGGCCGCAAAGCCCCAGTACATGCCGGCCGAGTGCAGGTCGGCCGCCGCCACCACCACGGTCACGTTGGCGATGGCCATGCCCACCAGCAGCGTGGCGGTGGAGACTTTGCCCTCCGGGCGCCACATCTCCCAGGCGGTGACGCCCATCACCAGGGTCAGGCCGCCGACGGCGGCAAACATCAGGACGTTGCCCGTCAGTCCGTGATAGACGGCGAACGGCGCCAGGATGCAGGTGGCGGCCGTGCACACCCAGCGCAGGATCCCCATGTCGAAGCTGTCGCCCCAGACCTGCGCCATCCTCCCATTCCCCTGCCGCGCGATCGACGGTCCGCGCTTGCGGCCGATGTTGTTGCAATGCCGCTGTAACGTCAACGCAAGATTTCACGCCTAGCCTTTCCGGACGTCAGCGACACCGAGGCAACCATGAAGGAGCCCGAGATGCAGTGCGCAGAGGTGAAGACCAGCTGCGCCGTGTTCCGGCGCTTTCTCGAAGACCCCGATCTGTGGGTGGACGGCGCCTATGAGATCGAAGCGCTGATCCTGGTCGAGGGCCGCCGGGTGCGCCCCGAGCACCGGCCCATTCGGTCCGATGCCCGGGTTTGGATACGCGGCGGCTACGTCAGGCGCGCGCCGGGCAGGGTTCCGCTGGCCTTCTTCTTCCACGCATGGAAACTGTTCAGCGACTGTCCGGCGCTTGACGCTTCGGCTGCCCCAGCGGGGCGCCTGGTGGGAAAGTGCTCGCGGCCTCGTCAGTGGGGCCGGCGGCTCAGCTGTCGGTGCCGGTGCGGGCGCCCTTCTCCAGCGCCTTCTTCTCGGCCAGAGTGATGGGGTGCTGGCCCGGCCGATGCAGGATGTAGGTGGGGCAGACGTCGACGCAGATCTCCTTGCAGTCGGGCCCGTAGGCGCGGCAGCTCACGTGGTCGATCTCGACGATGCCGTTGACCAGGTCGATGGCCTTCGCCGGACAATCCTTGATGCACTTCTGGCACTGAACGCAGCCGACCATGCAGGTCTGCGAGACCGCCTTGCCCTTGGCCTTGGCCGCGCAGGAGAGCTGCACCCGGTAGGCGCGCGGGTACATGGTGAGGATGTCCTTGGGACAGGCCGCGACGCACAGCCCGCAGCCGGTGCAATTGGTCTCGTTGATGGCGATGATGCCGAGCTCGGTGATGTCGATGGCATCGAAGGCGCATACCCGCTGGCAGTCGCCCAGACCCAGACAGCCGTACTTGCAGGCCTTGGGGCCGCCAAAGGAAAGAGCCGCCGCTGCGCAGGTGTGCACGCCGATGTACTCGGCCTGCTGCTTGGCTACCGCGTTGGTGCCGTAGCAGCGCAGCCGCGCCACTTCCTCCTTGATCTCGCCGACCGCCTTGCCGGTCAGGCGGCTGATGTCGATCGCCACCTCCTGGCCGCCCGGCGTGCACAGCGAGGCCGCGACCTCGGGGTCCTCGACCACCTTCTCGGCGTAGGTGGCGCAGCCGGCGAAGCCGCAGGCCCCGCAGTT
>JBFKOE010000176.1:0-3801 GCA_041629015.1 Gammaproteobacteria bacterium | reverse complement strand
TGGTGCGCGCGGCGGCTCGAGCTGCCGCCGGCCACCCGCGGGGTGTTCATCACCGCCACCATGATCATGAACCTCGCGGTGGAGTACCCGCTGGTGCTCGCGGTCTGGGGCGCCGAGGGCGTCGCCCGCTTTGCCCTCTTCGACCTCGGTAACGGCGCCGTGGTGCTTACGGTCTCCTATGCCCTGGCCTGCCTCTACGGCGGCCGCGCGGGGGATATCCGCAGCATCGGCGGGCGGCTGTTGCGCTTTCCGCCGCTGTGGGCGCTGGCCGCGGCGCTGGGGCTGAACGCCGCCGGGATCGAGCCGCCGGCCGCGCTGCTCACCGGCCTGCAGTGGCTGGGCGGCGGCGCGGTGCTGCTGGTGATGGTGGCGCTCGGGATCTACTTTCGGCCGCGCCTGCCGCTGCTCCCGCCCGCGCTCTGGGCCATCGGCCTGCGGGTGGGCGCCGGTGGCGCGCTGGCGCTCGCCTTCGTGGCCCTGTTTGAGCTCGAGGGGCTGGAGCGCAAGATCGTCATCCTGGGCGCCATCGCGCCGGTGGGTTTCAACACCTTGGTGTTCGCGGGCCTGGAGAACCTCGACCGCGCCTTTGCCGCCTCGCTGGTGTCCTACTCGCTTCTGGCGGCGATGATCTACCTGCCGCTGGCCCTGGTGCTGCTCGGCTAGGCGTGCCCGGCCGGCCGCGACGCTCCATGCGGTACAATCGGGCGCTTTCTTGGCCGTGCCCCTCCCCAGTGACCCCGAGCGCTCCCCATGCCTGACGCCGAACACCGCATCGCCGAGTTGCTGCGCCGGCGCATCCTGGTGCTGGACGGGGCCATGGGCACCATGATCCAGGGCTACAGCCTGGACGAGGCCGCCTACCGCGGAGCGCGCTTCGCCGATCACCCCTGCGATCTCAAGGGCAACAACGACCTGCTGGTCCTGACCCAGCCGCAGGTCATCCGCGAGATCCACCAGGCCTATCTCGAGGCCGGCGCCGACATCCTCGAGACCAACACCTTCAATGCCAACGCCGTGTCGCTGGCCGACTACGGCATGCAGGACCTGGCCTACGAGATCAACCTGGCCGCGGCGCAACTCGCGGCCGAGGCCGCGCGCGCGGCCGGCAGCGAGGACAAGCCGCGCTTTGTCGCCGGCGTGCTCGGGCCCACCAACCGCACCGCCTCGATCTCGCCCGACGTCAACGACCCGGGTCGGCGCAACATCGACTTCGAGCAGCTGGTCGACGCCTACCGCGAAGCCGCCCGCGGCTTGATCGAGGGTGGTGCCGACCTGCTGCTGGTCGAGACCATCTTCGACACCCTCAACGCCAAGGCCGCGGTGTTCGCCCTCGAGGGCGTGTTCGGCGATCGCGGCGCGCGCCTGCCGGTGATGATCTCGGGCACCATCACCGACGCCAGCGGCCGCACGCTCTCGGGCCAGACCGTGGAGGCGTTCTGGAACTCGCTGGCGCATGCGCGGGCGCTGAGCTTCGGGCTGAACTGCGCCCTGGGGCCCGCGGAGCTGCGCGCGCACATCGAGGAGCTGGCGGGTCTGGCCGACACCTTCATCAGCGCGCACCCGAACGCGGGGCTGCCGAACGAGTTCGGCGGCTACGATCTGACGCCGACGGCCATGGCCGAGCACATCGACGACTGGGCGCGCAGCGGCTTTCTCAACATCGTCGGCGGCTGCTGCGGCACGACTCCCGAGCACATTCGCGCGATCGCGCAGGCGGTCGAGGGGCTGGAGCCGCGCCGTGCGCCCGAGCGGTCCGTCGAGTGCCGCCTGAGCGGCCTGGAGCCGCTCAACATCGGCAGCGACTCGCTGTTCGTCAACGTCGGCGAGCGCACCAACGTCGCCGGCTCGGCGCGCTTCAAGCGCCTGGTCATGGAGGGCGACTACGAGACGGCCCTGGAGGTCGCGCGCCAGCAGGTGGAAAGCGGCGCGCAGATCATCGACGTGAACATGGACGAGGCCATGCTCGACGGCGAGGCGGCCATGGTTCGCTTCCTCAACCTGTGCGCGAGCGAGCCGGACATCGCCCGCGTCCCGGTGATGATCGATTCCTCCAAGTGGTCGGTCATCGAGGCCGGCCTCAAGTGCCTCCAGGGCAAGGGGGTAGTGAACTCCATCAGCCTGAAGGAGGGCGAGGAGGCGTTCCTGCGCCAGGCCGAGACCATACGCCGCTACGGTGCGGCCGTGATCGTGATGGCGTTCGACGAGCGCGGCCAGGCCGATTCGCGCCAGCGCAAGGTCGAGATCTGCACCCGCTCCTACCGACTGCTGGTCGACCGGCTCGGCTTCCCGCCGCAGGACATCATCTTCGACCCCAACATCTTCGCCATCGCCACCGGCATCGAGGAGCACGACAACTACGCGGTCGACTTCATCGAGGGCGTGCGCGAGATCCGCGCCACCCTGCCGCACGCCGGGGTGTCGGGAGGCGTGTCGAACGTGTCGTTCTCCTTTCGCGGCAACGACCCGGTGCGCGAGGCCATCCACACGGTGTTTCTCTACCACGCCATTCGCGCCGGCATGAGCATGGGCATCGTCAACGCCGGCCAGCTCGGCGTCTACGATGAGTTGCCGGCCGAGCTGCGCGAGCCGGTGGAGGACGTGGTCCTCAACCGCCGCCGCGATGCCACCGAGCGGCTGCTGGCGGTCGCCGAGCGCTTTCGCGCCGGGGGCGGCGCGGCCCGGGCCGAGGATCTGGCCTGGCGCGAGTGGCCGGTGCAGAAGCGCCTGGAGCACGCGCTGGTCAAGGGAATCGATCGCTTCATCGAGCAGGACACCGAGGAGGCGCGGGGCGTGGCGAGCCGGCCGATCGAGGTGATCGAGGGCCCGCTCATGGACGGCATGAACGTGGTCGGTGATTTGTTCGGCGCCGGCAGAATGTTCCTGCCGCAGGTGGTGAAGAGCGCGCGGGTGATGAAGAAGGCCGTCGCCTACCTGGTGCCCTACATCGAGGCCGAGAGGCAGGACGGGGAGCGTGCCGCCGGGCGAGTGCTGATGGCCACGGTCAAGGGTGACGTGCACGACATCGGCAAGAACATCGTCGGCGTGGTGCTCCAGTGCAACAACTTCGAGGTCGTCGACCTCGGCGTCATGGTGCCGGCGCCGGAGATTCTCAAGGCGGCTCGAGCTGAGCGCGTCGACCTGATCGGGCTCTCGGGCCTGATCACGCCTTCGCTCGAGGAGATGGCGCACGTCGCGGCCGAACTCGAACGCGAGGGCTTGCAGGTGCCGCTGCTGATCGGCGGGGCCACCACCTCCAAGGCCCACACCGCGGTAAAGATCGCGCCGCGCTACTCGCAGCCGACTGTGTGGGTGAAGGACGCCTCGCGCGCGGTCGGTGTCGTCCAGCGCCTGATCAGCGCAGAGCTGCGCGCGGAGTTCGTGAGCGCGAACCAAGGCGAGCAGGAAAAGGCCCGGCGCGCCTTTGCCGAGCGCGGGGCGCGCGCCAGCCCGATGCCGCTGCAACGCGCCCGCGCTGAGGCGCCGCGCATCGATTGGGAACGTCGCGCGCCGCCGCCGCGTACGCCCGGCATCACCAGCTTCGACGACTACCCGCTCGCCGAGCTGGTCGGCTACATCGACTGGACGCCGTTCTTCCACGCCTGGGAGATGAAGGGACGGTATCCGAAGATCCTCAGCGACTCCCAACGGGGCGAGGAGGCGCGCAAGCTCTTCGAGGACGCGCGCGCCATGCTCGAGCGCATCGTCGCCGAGGGCTGGCTGCGGGCCCGCGGCGTGGTCGGTCTGTTCGCCGCGGCCAGCGTTGGGGACGACGTCGAGGTTTACGATGGGCCGGGAGCCGAG
>JBFKOE010000175.1:0-3819 GCA_041629015.1 Gammaproteobacteria bacterium | reverse complement strand
TTCTGGCCGGGCTGGCGCTGCCAGTTGAGTTCGGGAAAGCGGGCGCTGCCGTCGGCGTTGACCTTCTTGTCCTCGAAGGTGTCCTGGAGATAGAACAGCGGCACGATCTCAACGATGCCACCCACCGAGACGACGATCGCGATCAGCAGGACCAGGGCGACGATATTGGTCTCGGCCTTGGTCTGCAGGGTGCCCGATTCCTTGTACTTGTCACGCATGATCGCTTCTCCTCAGGCCCCGGCCGGCGCCGTCTCCGACGTGCCGCTCTCCTGGCGTGCGGCATTGCGGATGGTCATCACCAGGTTGTAGAGCATCACCACGGCACCGCTGAGGAAGATCATCCCGCCGATAGCGCGCATGGCGTAATACGGGTGCATGGCCGCCACCGATTCGGCGAACGTGTAGGCGAGCGTGCCGTACTCGTCGTAGGCCCGCCACATCAGCCCCTGCATGATGCCGCTCACCCACATCGCGGTGATGTAGATCGCGGTGCCGATGGTCGAGAGCCAGAAGTGCAGGTTGACCAGCCGCGTGGAGTACATCTCGGTGTTCCACAGGCGTGTGACCATGTGGTAGATCGCCCCCGTGGCGACCATGGCTACCCAGCCCAGCGCGCCTGAGTGCACGTGACCGATGGTCCAGTCGGTGTAGTGCGACAGCGCGTTGACCGTCTTGAGCGCCATCACCGGGCCCTCGAAGGTCGACATCGCGTAGAAGGCGAGCGACACGATCATGAACCGCAGCACGTAATCGGTGCGCAGCTTGTCCCACGCGCCCGAGAGCGTCATCATGCCGTTAATTGCGCCGCCCCAGGAGGGGATGATCATCGCCAGCGACACCGCCGCGCCGAGCGAGCCGGTCCAGTCGGGAAGCGCCGTGTACTGCAGGTGGTGCGCGCCCAGCCACACGTAGCCGAACATCAGCGCCCAGAAGTGCAGCACGGACAGCCGGTAGGAGTACACCGGCCGGTTCGCCTGCTTGGGAACGAAGTAGTACATGATCCCGAGGAAGCCGGCCGTCAGGTAGAATCCCACCGCGTTGTGCCCCCACCACCACTGGATCATGGCGTCCTGGACACCGGCGAAGATGGAGTAGGACTTCAGCAGCTCGACCGGTACCGCCAGACTGTTGACCACGTGCAGGTAGGTGACCATCACCATCATGCCGAGGAAGAACCAGTTCGAGACGTAGATGTGCTTGGTCTTGCGGCGCGCGATCGTGAGGATGAAGTTGAAGCTGTAGGCCAGCCAGACGACCGCGATCAGGATGTCGATCGGCCACTCGAGTTCGGCGTACTCCTTGGACTGCGTGTAGCCCAGGGGCAGGGTGATCACCGCCAGAACGATCACCAGATTCCAGCCCCAGAAGGTGAACCAGGCGAGCCGGTTGCTCCATAGGGGCACGCCGCAAGTGCGCTGCACCGAGTAGAAGGCGGTCGCCATCAGGGTGCAGCCGCCAAACGCGAAGATCACCGCGTTGGTATGCACCGGGCGCAGTCGCCCGAAGCTGATTTCCGGGGTATCGAAGTTCAGTGCCGGCCAAGCCAGCTCCGAGGCGATGTAGACGCCGACCGACGCGCCCACCACCAGGTAGACGACCGCCATCACGGCGAACCAGCGCACCACGCCGAAGTGATACTGCGGTTGTTCTTCTGCCACGGTTAGCTCTCCCTCCAGCCAGCCGGCAGATCGCCGGGCTGGCTCTCCGCGTGTGGGCAAGCGACTGACGCCGTGAGGCAATCGGAAAGGCGGTTGGCTGCGCGTTCCCTGCCGGGATCGATCACCCGTCTGCGGCCCATGAAAAGCCGCAAAATGAAAGAGTGTATACCATAGTTGCGGCGCAACATGGCCCTCATTGACCCAAGTCAATTAAAGCCGATTTCAGGCCCCGCGCCGAGCGGCTGGGGCCTGCCGAGAGCGGGCGGGTGGAGCTAGAACTGCCCCATCGCGGGAGATGGGATCGCCGGCTGGCCGGCGAGCTCGCGCAGGCGCGCGGGGTCGTGCAGCTTGATGTGCTTGCGGCGCACGGTCACCAGCCCCTCGTTGTCGAAACGGGTGAACACGCGGCTCACGGTCTCGACGGCCATTCCGAGGAAATTGCCGATGTCGTGGCGCGACATGCTGAGGTAGAAATCGGTCGCCGAGAAGCCGCGCCCGGCGAAGCGCTCCGACAGGCTGAGCAGCAGCGCCGCCACGCGCTCCTCGGCGCTCTTCTTGCTGACCAGGGTGGTCAGCGTCTGGCAGTGCATCACTTCCTGGCTGGTCAGGTGGATGATCTGGTGCAACAGCTGGGGCACCTCGGCGCTGATCTCGCGCAGCGACTGGTAGGGGATCTCGCACACGCTGCTGGTCTCGAGGGCCACGGCATCGGTGACGTTGACCCGGTTGCTGATGCCCTCCAGGCCGATCATCTCGCCGGGCAGGTGGAAGCCGGTGACCTGCTCCTGCCCCTTCTCGGTGGTCGCGTAGGTCTTGATGCTGCCCGCGCGCACGCAGAACAGCGAGCGGAAGGGGTCGCCCGAGCGGTACAGGAACTCGCCGCGGGCCACCGGGCGCCGCCGCTGGATGATCTGGTCGAGCCGGGCCAGCTCGCGGGCGGGGATGTCCTCGGGCTCGCACACGCCGCGCAGCGAGCAGCGGTGGCAGGTGACGGTCAGCGGAATGACCTTGGCTCTGGTATTGTCGGCCACGAGAAAACCCTTTTCTGGCAACAGCCTAGAAGCTGATCCATTCCACCAAATATCCTGACCTGGATCAATAACACGGAGGGGTGACGCGGCCTCCGGTTGCCGGGCGCCGGTGCGCTATGGACCTGCCCAGATGGCGCTTATATGATGACCTGCGACGCGCGGCGCGAGCGCCGCCACCCGGACCCGGTCCCCCTGAATCAGCCCCCTGCAACCAAGCGAGCCTCCAGGTGAACAGCGAGCAAGCTCCAGCCGGCCAGCCCCCCCGCCGGGGTGAGGTGGTGCGCGAGACCCGCGAGACCCGGATCAGGGTGGCGCTGGACCTGGACGGGCGCGGCGAGGGCAGGCTGGCCACCGGCCTCGCCTTTCTCGATCACATGCTCGATCAGGTCGCGCGCCACGGTATGCTCGATCTGCAGATCGAGGCGGCGGGCGACCTGCACATCGACGGCCACCACACGGTCGAGGACATCGGCATCACCATGGGCCAGGCGCTGGCGCAGGCGATCGGTGACAAGGCCGGCATTCGCCGCTTCGGCCATGCCTATGTGCCGCTGGACGAGGCCCTGAGCCGGGTGGTGCTCGATTTCTCGGGCCGCCCCGGGCTGGTGTTCAACGTCGTGTTCCCGCGCGCCAGGGTCGGCGAGTTCGATACCGAGCTCTTCCACGAGTTCTTCCAGGGACTGGTCAACCACGCCGGCGTCACCCTGCACGTGGACGGTCTCGCCGGCTCGAACACGCACCACATCGCGGAGACGGTCTTCAAGGCCTTCGGCCGCGCCCTGCGGGCGGCGGCGGAGCCCGACGTCCGCCTGCGCGGAGCGCTGCCCTCGACCAAGGGGGCCCTCTAGCCCCGTACCTCTGGCCTGGTCCGAGCCGGTCGGCGATTCCCTGAGCACGTGAGCCCGCCCCAATGAGCACCGTCGCGGTGATTGACTACGGCATGGGGAACCTCCACTCCATGGCCAAGGCGCTGGCGCGCGTCAGCCCGGCGGGCATGCGGGTGGAGCTCGCCGCCGAGCCCGCCGCCGTCGCCGCCGCCGAGCGGGTGGTGTTCCCGGGTGTGGGCGCGATGCGCGACTGCATGGCGGAGCTGCGCGGCCGGGGCCTGGTGGAGGCGTTGTGCGTCGCGG
>JBFKOE010000174.1:0-3841 GCA_041629015.1 Gammaproteobacteria bacterium | reverse complement strand
TGCGAACAGATCTGCCGGCAGCACCGGGTGCTGCTGATCTGTGACGAGATCCAGACCGGACTCGGGCGCACCGGCCGCAACCTGGCCTGCGAGCACGAGGACGTGCACCCCGACGGCCTGCTGCTCGGCAAGGCCCTGGGCGGCGGGCTGCTCCCGGTGTCGCTGTTCCTGGCCAGGCGCGAGCTCATGGACGTCTTCGGGCCCGGTGATCACGGCAGCACCTTTGGCGGCAACCCGCTGGCCGCGGCCGTGGGCCACGAGGCCCTACGCGTGCTGCGCGAGGAACGGCTCGCCGAGCGCAGCGCCGAGCTCGGGCAGTACATGCTGGCACGGCTGCGCCAGCTGGCGAGCCCGCTGATCCGGGCCGTGCGCGGCCGCGGCCTGTTCATCGGCCTGGACACCGATCCGGGTCGGACCAGCGCCCGCACCCTGGCCGAGCGGTTGGCCGCCCACGGCGTGCTGACCACCGACACCCACCACACGGTGCTGCGCCTCGCCCCGCCCCTGGTGATCACACGGGGGCAGATCGACGAGGCGCTGGCCGCGGTCGAGCGCGTCCTGGAGGAGGCGCTGCCGCGCGCGGGCCGCGCCGCGACGGGCTAGCCTGCGGCCAGCCCCGGTCGCGTATACTTGGGCGCGAATTAACCAAACTGGTAGCCAGGAAATGACCGAAGAGCCGCTGACGGGCATCCAGGCGTGCGTGTTCGACGCCTATGGCACCCTGTTCGACGTCAATGCGGCGGCCGAGCACTGCCGCGATGCCCTGGGCGACGACGCGGCGCCGCTGGCCACACTGTGGCGGGACAAGCAGCTGCAGTACACCTGGCTGCGCAGCCTGATGGGCCAGTACGCGGACTTCTGGCAGGTGACCGGGGACGCGCTCGACTACGCCCTGGCGGCGCTGCGGCGCGAGGACCCCGAGCTGCGCGAGCGGCTGATGGACATCTACCGGGTGCTGGACGCCTACCCGGAGGTGCCGCGGATGCTGGAGCGGCTGCGCGATGCCGGCATGAAGACCGCGATCCTCTCCAACGGGGCGCCGCCCATGCTGGCCTCGGCGGTCGACAACGCCGGAATCGGCGGCCTGCTCGACGCGGTCTACTCGGTCGAGGCGCTGGGCATCTACAAGCCCGATCCCCGCGTCTACCGAATGGCCCCGGAGGGCCTGGGGGTGGAGTCCGGCGCCATCTGCTTCATGTCCTCCAACGCCTGGGACATCTGCGGCGCGGCGACCTTCGGCTTTCGCTGCGTCTGGGTCAACCGCGCCGGCCAGCCCGCCGAGCGTCTTCCCGGGGAGGCGCTGGCGCAGCTGCCCGACCTCAGCGGACTGCCACAGCTGCTCGGTCTCTAGGCCGGGCCTGGGCCCCATCCGCCTCTCGCCTCTCGTAACTGGTCACTAGCCGCAACCGACTCGGGTTCCCGGCGGGAATGCCATCCAAAACAAAATCTTATACCCCCCATAAACAATGGAATGTTGGGGTCGATTACCGTAGAATCCTGGACCCGTTTCAACGACGCGCGGGCCGCGCGACCTCGAATTCCCTTTTGCTGCGGAGGATCGATCGATGAAGGTTTCCGTTCTAGGCGCCGCGGGCGGCATCGGGCAGCCTCTGGCGCTGCTGCTGAAGAACACTCTGCCGGCGGGCACCGAGCTCGCGCTCTACGACGTCAACCCGGTGGTGCCGGGCGTGGCGGTGGACCTCAGCCACATTCCCACCCCGGTGAAGGTGCAGGGCTACGGCGAGGACCAGCTCGAGGCGGCGCTGGCGGGCGCCGACATCGTGGTCATACCCGCCGGCGTGCCGCGCAAGCCCGGCATGACCCGCGACGACCTGTTCAATGTCAACGCCGGCATTGTCAAGAAGCTGGTGGCCGTGGGCGCCAAGGCCTGCCCCAAGGCCTGCTGGGCGATCATCACCAACCCGGTGAACTCCACGGTGCCGATCGCCGCTGAGACCCTGAAGAAGGCCGGTGTCTACGACCGCCGCCGGCTGTTCGGGGTGACCACGCTGGACGTCATCCGCTCCAACACCTTCGTCGCCGAGCTCAAGGGCAAGAACCCGGCCGAACTCGACGTGCGGGTGATCGGCGGGCACAGCGGCAACACCATCCTGCCGCTGCTCTCGCAGACGGGCATCGAGTTCAGCCAGACCGAGCTCGAGCAACTCACCCCGCGTATTCAGGAGGCCGGCACCGAGGTCGTGGAGGCCAAGGCCGGCGGTGGCTCGGCGACCCTGTCCATGGCCGAAGCCGCGGCGCGCTTCACGCGCACGCTGCTAGGCGCCCTGAACGGCACCGAGGCGGTGATCTGCACCTACGTGCAGGTCGATGACCAGCCGACCGAGTTCCTGGCCCTGCCGGTGCGCCTGGGCAGGAACGGCGTCGAGGAGGTGCTGGCGGCCGGCAAGCTGAGCGCCTACGAGCAGAAGCTGTTCGACGAAATGATCCCGACCCTGCAGGGCAACATCAAGAAGGGGGTCGAGTTCGCCCAAGGCGACTAGTCCGCGCGACCCGCGGAGAACGCCCCCCGGCGGCACCGACGACGCCCGGCCTCGCGCCGGGCGTTTCGTTTTCCAGCGGTCCGCCGCGCTCAGGCGAGCGCGAGGTGATCGTGACGCCGGCGCGGATCCGGGTCCGGCGCGCAGGCCTGGCGCTCGAGCGCCCGCAGGTACTGCACGGGCAGCCGGTGGGCGCGCGCGCCCTCGAGCACCAGGCCCAGGTACCAGTCGAAAGGCAGCAGCCGCGGATCGTCCAGCCGCGGCTCGGCCGCGAGGTAGGTGAAGGCCACCCCGCCACCGGCCGCCGAATCGAGCAGCACGCTGGCGCGCACGTAACCGCCCTCGATGCGATCGAGCGTGCCGAGGTCGCGCGCGGCCATCGCGTAGACCACCCCGTGCACGGTGTCCGTGCCCCGCCCGGTGAAGAAGGCATCGGCCTTGGCCGAGCCGTCGCGGCCGCGCTTGTGAAAACGCAACGCGAAGCACGGCAGACTCGCGCGCGCCGCGAAGCGCGCCGAGGGCACCCGCAGCTGCAGCCGTTGCTCCCACAGGTTGGAGCCGTAGGCGAAGTAGCTCAGCAGCGGCTCGCTCATGCTTTCAACGCGCCCATACCCCTCCAGCATAGCCTCCGCCCGCGGTTGGGCGCCGAAGGCTGCCCGCGCTCGCGCGAGCGGGTAGAATGCCGGTCCGGCCCGCATCGAGGAATCCTTCGCCGATGGAAAAGACCATCGAATCGCTGCTCTACGCCAGCCGCTGGCTGCTCGCCCCGATCTACCTGGGACTGAGCCTGGCGTTGCTGGCGCTGAGCGTGAAGTTCTTCCAGGAGCTCATTCACTTGGTCCCGACCCTGCTCGCCATGAGCGAGTCCGACCTGGTGCTGCTGATCCTGCAGCTCATCGACATCGCCCTGGTGGGCGGGCTGCTGGTGATGGTGATGTTCAGCGGCTACGAGAACTTCGTCTCGGCGATCGAGATCGAGGAGGGCAAGGAAAAGCTCGCCTGGCTGGGCAAGCTGGACGCGGGATCGCTCAAGACCAAGGTCGCCGCCTCGATCGTCGCCATCTCCTCCATTCACCTGCTGCGCGCCTTCCTCAACGCCGCCCAAATCGGCCCCGAGATCCTGCAGTGGCTGGTGATCATCCACATGACATTCGTGGTCTCGGCGCTGGGGATGGTCTACATGGACCGGCTGGTGGCCAAGCGCTGAGACCCGACGCCGCGGGCGCGGCGCGCTAGCGGTGGAAGGGGGCGCTCAGCTCGTGCACCGCGTCGACCAGCACCGCGACCCGCTCGGGATCGACGTGCTGGTGGATGCCGTGGCCGAGGTTGAACACGTGGCCGGT
>JBFKOE010000173.1:0-3935 GCA_041629015.1 Gammaproteobacteria bacterium | reverse complement strand
GCCTGATCGGGGCGGTGATCGGCGCCCACGCCGGCTCCGGCGCCGCGGACCTCGCCGGGCTCGCGGGGACCGCGCTGGTTCGCGGCTACGGGCGCGAGCACGAGCTCGAGGCCGACCGCCTGGGCGCGCAGTACCTGGCGCGCGCCGGCTACGACCACAACGCCATGACCCGGGTGATCGGGGTGCTCAAGGACCAGGAGCTGTTCGAGGTTGAGCAGGCGCGGCGCGAGGGACGCGAGGCCCAGGTCTACCACGGCGTCTTTGCGACCCACCCGGCCAACGACCGCCGGCTGCAGGAGGTGGTCGCCGAGGCGGCGAGCCTGCGGACGGCCGCGCTCCGCGTCGAGGACCGCGCCCAGTTTCTCCGCGCCCTGGACGGCCTGGTGTTTGGCGACAGCGAGTCCCAGGGCATGGTCCGCGGCAACCGCTTCTACCACGGGCCGCTGGGGATCAGGATGGTCTTTCCCGATGGCTGGAGGATCCTCAATCGACCCGACCGGCTGCTCGCGGTGGCGCCGGAGCGCGATGCCCTGATCCAGCTAGAAACCGTGGCCGCGAAGCCCGGCGCGGACCCCGCTGAGCTGCTGCGCCAGGCGGTTGGTGAGCGGGCGCTGCGCGCCGAGTTCAGTCTCGTCGACGCCGGGGTGCGTGGCCGCGGCGCCACGGTGCGCATCGACACGCCCTTCGGCCCCCGCGACGGGCGGGTGGCGGCGGTGCTGGTGGGCGAGCACGGTTTCCTGCTCAGCGCCGCGGCCAAGCCCGAGGCTTGGCCGCTGGATCTGGCACGAGGCGTGAGCGAGTCCTTTCGCAGCCTGGGGCCGCTCGCCGATGCGGAGCGGCCGCTCGCGCGCGCGCGGCGGATCAAGATCGTGACCGTTGCCGCGGGTCAGAGCCTGGAGGCCCTGGCGCGCGGCGATCCCTCGCTGGAGCGGGCGGCCGATCGCCTGCGGCTGCTCAACGGCTGGTATCCCGCGGGCCAGCCGCGCGCGGGTGAGCTCGCCAAGGTTGTGGTGCGCTGATCGCCGCTGCGGCCCTCTCGGCAGGCCGATACAGAAAGGTAATAAGATCATTTGCAGGTGTTATATAATCCAGCGCTTTGTGCCCGCCGGCGGCTCGCGCCCGCCCCGGCGCGGGCACGCGGCGGCCGCTACCGCGGGCCGGCGGCGGAATCTACTTCAGGAGGTCTAGCGGATGGCAAACCCGACCGTAACCGTAACCGACAGTGGCAGCGGCAAGGCCGTTGACCTTCCGGTCTACACGCCGACCCACGGCAACTGCACCGTGGACGTCTCCAAGATGCCCAAGGAGCTCGGCTACTTCACCTACGACCCGGGGTTCGTCGCCACCGCGAGTTGCCGCAGCAGCATCACATTCATCGACGGCGACGAGGGCGTGCTGCTTTACCGGGGCTACCCGATCGAGCAGCTCGCCGAGAAGAGCACCTTCCTCGAGGTCGCCTACCTGCTGCTGCACGGGGAGCTGCCAAGCAAGGAGGAGTTCGAGACCTTCAGCCACATCATCAGCCGCCACACGATGATCAACGAGACGCTGAAGAACTTCTTCCACGGCTTTCATCACGACGCCCACCCCATGGCCATGATGTGCGGGGTGGTGGGCTCGCTGTCCGCCTTCTACCACGACCATACCGATATCCACGATCCCGAGGATCGGCTGATCTCGGCGCACCGCCTGATCGCCAAGATGCCGACCATCGCCGCGGCCTGCTACAAGCACAGCCTGGGCGAGCCGATGGTCTACCCGCTCAATCACCTCAGCTACTGCGGGAACTTCATCAACATGATGTTCTCGGTCCCCTGCGAGCCCTATCGCGTGGATCCGGTCGTCGAGCGCGCCATCGACGTGCTGTTCATACTCCATGCGGATCACGAGCAGAACGCCTCGACCTCCACGGTCCGGCTCTCCGGCTCCTCCGGCGCCAACCCCTTTGCCTGCATCTCGGCCGGGATCGCCTCCCTGTGGGGTCCCTCGCACGGCGGCGCCAACGAGGCCGTGCTGGACATGCTCACGGAGATCGAGGACGCGCGGCACATCGACAAGTACATCGCCAAGGCCAAGGACAAGGACGACGGCTTTCGTCTCATGGGCTTCGGCCACCGCGTCTACAAGAACTACGATCCGCGCGCTACGATCATCCGCAAGTACGCGCACGAGGTGCTGGAGAAGCTCGGCGCTCAGAACGACCCGCTGCTGGAGATCGCCATGCGCCTCGAGGAGCTCGCGCTCAAGGACGAGTACTTCGTCCAGCGTAAGCTCTATCCCAACGTCGACTTCTACACCGGCATCATCTACAAGGCGCTGGGCATACCACCGAGCATGTTCACCGTCATGTTCGCGATCGCGCGCACGGCGGGCTGGATCTCGCACTGGCTGGAGATGATCGCCGACCCGGAATTCCGCATCGGCCGTCCGCGCCAGCTCTACACCGGCGCCGCGCAGCGCGACTACGTCTCGATCGCCGAGCGCGGCTGAGGCGCGCGGGCGAGCAGCAAGCGGGCCGGCGGCGCACCCGCCGGCCTTTTTCGTTTACGCGGTGGGGCGCGCCCCCGTGACGCCAGTACCGCACGGCGATGAGCTCGCCCCCGTAACGCGCGTGTAACAATAGCCGGCTATACAGGCCGGGTGCCGCGTTACACGAGCGTTACATGACGGCGGAGCAGACCATCCTCACTGTGGACGACGAGCCGCCGGTGCGCGAGCTGCTGCGCTTCGTGCTCGAGTCGGCGGGGTTCCGGGTCATCGAGGCGGGCAACGCCCGCGAGACCTTCGTCGCCGTCGCCGAGCACGACCCCGACCTCATCCTCCTGGACTGGATGTTGCCGGAGGTCAGCGGTGTCGACATCGCCCGCAGGCTGCGCCGCGAGCCGGAGTCGCGGGACATCCCCATCATCATGCTCACGGCCCGGGGCGAGGAGGACGCGCGGGTGCGCGGCCTGGAGGTGGGCGCCGACGACTTCGTGGTCAAGCCCTTCTCCACCCGCGAGCTCCTGGCCCGGGTCAACGCCGTGCTGCGCCGCGCCGGCCCCGCCGCTCACGACGGCCAGCTCGAGATCGGCGGCGTGCGTCTCGACCAGGCGGCCCACCGCGTCTTCGTCGGTGCCGAGGAGCTAAGCTTGGGGCCGACGGAGTTTCGCCTGCTGCGGTTCTTTCTGTCCCATCCGGAGCGCGTCTTCAGCCGCGCGCAGCTGCTGGATCGGGTGTGGGGGCGCGGCGTCTACGTGGAGGAGCGCACCGTGGACGTGCACATCCGCCGCCTGCGCAAGGCGCTCGGCCCGCAGGGCAAGGATGCCCTGATCCAGACGGTGCGCGGCGCGGGCTACCGCTTCTCGGAGCGAGGCTAGTGACCGTGCCCAATCCCTGGCTGCGCGAGATTTGGCAGGCGCTGGCCATGATCGGCGGGGGTTGGCTCGTCGGCCTCGCGCTTGGCTACGGCTCGCCGGGACTGATCGCCGGTCTGCTCGGCTATCTGGCCTGGCAGATTCACCACCTGCGCCGGCTGGAGGTATGGCTGCGCAACAAGAAGGGGGTGGCGGCGCCGGAGTCGGTCGGTGCCTGGGGCGAGCTCTACTCGCTCATCCACCAGCTGGTGCGCAGCAACCGCAAGCGCAAGCGCAAGCTGAAGAACTACCTCAAGCGCTATCGCGAATCGACCGCCGCCATGCCCGACGCGGTGGTGCTGCTCGCCGGCGGCAACGAGATTGAGTGGTGGAACGATGCCGCCGACGAGCTCCTGGGCCTGCGCTCGCCCCACGACGTCGGGCAGCCGATCACCAACCTGCTGCGCGAGCCCGCCCTGGTGCGCACCTTGCAGGGCGCCGAGTTCGGCGACGCCGTCGAGATGGCCGGCCCGGTGGACGAGTCCAAGCGCCTGGCGGTCCGGGTCATCGCCTACGGCAAGAACAGCCGCCTGCTGCTGG
>JBFKOE010000172.1:0-3956 GCA_041629015.1 Gammaproteobacteria bacterium | reverse complement strand
GTTGAAGTGGGACTACATTCCGCACCGGAACGTTGCCTACGGCGAGCCAGAGGCGCTGATCTACTCTGACCTGCGGGTCGGGCAGATCAGCGTGTCGATGGGTAAGAGGATCAGATTTAGAGGACGAGTCATTTGGTGCCGGGCATCATGGGGGCGATGGCCTAATAAATCAGCCCGGCGAACACTAGATGCGGGGAAATCGTGGGTTTCAGTCCTGCACGGTTATGCACAATCAGGCACTTAGAGCAACGGGCGTACCGATAATTACATTCAAATACAGTTAGTTACGACGTTACATTGGCTTATCATAATGATGGGGTCGCTAGTTCGAATCTATCCATAGCCACCAACACATCGCTCGGCAGCGTCCGGCCGAGCCCGAGAGCCCGCCTCTGCGCGGGCTTTTTCTTTGCCAGGGCGCCTGTTGGCGGCGATTACTTGTCCTGCACCAACTCCACCCGGCGGTTGAGGGCGCGGCCGGCCTCGGAGGCGTTGGTGGCCGCCGGCGCCAGGTAGCCAACCCCGGCGCTCTTGAGCCGGTTCGCCGCGATGCCCTGTCGTTCCACCAGGTGCCGCCGCACCGCGTCCGCGCGGCGGCTGGAGAGGTCGAGGTTGTAGTCGTAGCCGCCCTGGTTGTCGGTGTGGCCGACCACGATCAATCGCAGCTGATCGTTCTTCTTCAGCAGCTTGCCGATCTCCTCCAGGGTGGCGCTGGAGTTCTCCTTGATCGTGGCGCTGCCGGAATCGAAGTAGATCCCGTACAGGGTCGCCCGGCCGGTTTCGGCAATCGCCGTCTGCATGGCCTCGGCATCGAGCATGCGCTCTTCCATGGCCTTGGATTCCACCGCGATCAACCGCACGCGCTGGCCGTCGCCACCGCTGTGCGGGCTGACCAGCAGGGAGAGGTGGACCAGGCCTTGCTCGGAGGCCTTCTTCGCGGAGAGGTAGAACAGGGTGCCGCTCAGCGAGATCGATTCGAGCTTCTCGACCGGGTGCTTGTACTTGAAGTTGTAATCGTGGATGTCGTCGGGGCCACCGGAAAACAGGGTGGTGTAGCCGCGCTCGGCAATGCGTTGTTCGAAGTTGCGGAACACCTCCAGCGGCGACACGCCCTTGGGTACCCGGTAGACGATGCGGGTGATCCTGCCCTCCAGGCGCAGGCTGGTGGACTCGGCATCGCGGGCCGATTTCACCGGGCCGGTGGCCAGCACCGTGCTGCCGTAGTCCTCGACCTGGTACTTGGTGATTTCCGAGCCTTCGTATCGACCGATGTCGGGATAGTCGGCACTGCCCGCGACGTCGGCGGCCCAGGCGGTGTTGATGCCGAGAAGTGCTGCCAGCAGGTAGTTGTACATGGTGTCTCCTACCGCGGGGTGGCGATGACCGTTGGGGCGGTTGCGGCTCCCGGGTGGCGTCGAGGCCAGCCATTGAATGCAAGTGTAGGACCTGGACGGCGCGGGGGTGGTCCCGGCCGGAATCCTGCTCGGGCGGTGCGCTGGCCGTGCTGGCCGGTCTGCGGGGAGGAGGCGGCCTTCCGTCGTCGTGGGCCGACGGCCCCGGTCGATCGGGACGGGGCCTGCTGAGGGCGCTCAGCCGTTGAAGTGCACCGTGCCGAAGCCGGCGACGTCGTAGCCGTGGAGCTCGGCCGCCTTGGCGGGGAACGCGGGCGTGTTGCAGAACGCGAGCAAGCCCTGCAGCGGCGGCTCGAACCAGGCGCGGCGGTCGACCAGCAGGTCGAAGCGCTCGCGGACCAAGGGCACGAAGCCGAGCCGGTGGCGCCGGGCGAGGCCGAGCAGGCCGAATGCCGCGTCGGCCTTGCCCTCGAGGACGGCCAGCGCGGCGTCGGTCTCGGTGTGCGCCGGGGCGATCAGCTCGAGGTCGTCGCGTGCCACCCCGGCCGTGGCGAGCAGCTGCTCGAGCAGCCCCTGGCTGCCGGCGGCCGCCTGGCGCGGCACCACGCGCCGGCCACGCAGGGCGGTGACGTCACGCAGGGTCGTTTCCTGTCCGGGGGCGACGATCAGCCCGCGTTCGCGCCACGCGAACTCGACCAGCACCACCGGCTGGCGGGCGAAGCGGCGGGCCACCAGCGGCACGTTCCACTCGGCCGACTCCGGGTCGCGGACGTGCAGCCCGCTGGCGACCGCCGCCCGTACGGCGAAGCGCTCGACACCGTCGAGGCTGCCGTCGAAGTAGGTGGCGAGGCCGGCGCCCGACTCGCGCAGCGCCCAGTCGAGCAGCGGGTCGTGGCTGCCGGCGAAGACCTGTTCGCGCGCCTGGTTCGCGGTGCCGTCCGGGCCCGAGGTGTGGGACGCGAGCCAGGCGTCGATGGCACCGCGCGGGAAGAGCAGCTTGCCGGTGACCCGCAGGCAGGGAATGGCATCGGCGGCGGCGAGATCGTAGACCTTGCGCTCCTTGATGCGCAGCAGGTCGGCGAGCTCGCGGGTGGTCAGGAAGTCGCTGGACGGCTCGTTCATGGGGGCGTGGGGCGGCGGGTCTCGGGGTTCGCGCCGATGGTTGCAGTTGCCCGGTAGGCGCGCAATGCCGGTGAGCTGGGCGGGACCAGTGCAGGGCGCGCGAGACGCGGGTGCTGGAGGGCGATGCCCCTGGTAATCATGTGCAATAGATGTTGAAATTATGCATTAATTACGCTAATTGTCTTCATAGCGTAGATCACGCGCTTTTTCAACGTTCATAAGGGCGCCTCTCCGACCCCGCGATGCAGGATTTCTCCGAATCGTTCCGCCTGGCCTTCGAGCTGGTGCTCGCGGCCGATGCCGACCTGCTCGAGATCATCGGCCTCTCGCTGCGCGTGAGCCTCACCGCGGTGGCGGTCTCCTGCGCGCTCGGCCTGCCGCTCGGCGCGCTGGTGGCGATGGCGCGCTTCCCGGGGCGCCAGGTGCTGATCGTGCTGCTCAACGCCCTGATGGGCCTGCCGCCGGTGGTGGTCGGCCTGCTGGTCTACCTGATGCTCTCCAACGCCGGCCCGCTCGGCTGGCTGGAGCTGCTCTACACGCCGACGGCGATGATCGTCGCGCAGTCGATCCTGGTCACGCCGATCGTCGCGGCGCTGTCGCGCGAGGTGCTCGAGCAACTCCACGACGAGTACGCCGAGCAGTTCCGCTCGCTCTGCCTGCCGGCGCACACCGCGGTCGCCGCGCTGCTGTGGGACGCCCGCTACAGCCTGCTCACCGTCGCGCTGGCCGGCTTCGGCCGCGCGATCGCCGAGGTCGGCGCGGTGATCATCGTCGGCGGCAACATCAACCACCTGACCCGGGTGATGACCACCGCCATCGCGCTCGAGACCTCCAAGGGCGACCTGGCGCTGGCGCTGGCGCTGGGCATCGTGCTGATCGGCCTCGCGCTGGCGGTCAACGCCGGGGTCATGGGACTGCGCGCGAGCGCGGCGCGGCAGGCCTATGCCTGAGGTGGCCACGGTGCGGCCCGGGTCCGCCGCGTCGCCCCCCCGCCTGCTGCCGCTCGAGGCGCGGGGCCTGAGCTACACGGTGGGCGACGCGCGGCTGATCGACGCCATCGACCTGCGCCTCGACGACCCCGGCGTGACCGTGATCATGGGGCCGAACGGGGCCGGCAAGAGCCTGCTGCTCAGGCTCATGCACGGCCTGCTCGAGCCGTCCGCCGGCACGCTGCGGTGGAACGGCGCCCCGGTCGACGAGACGGTGCGCCGCCGCCAGGCGCTGCTCTTCCAGCGCCCGGTGCTGCTGCGCCGCTCGGTGCGCGCCAACCTCGAGTTCGTGCTGCGCCTGAGGCCGCCCCGGGACGGCGGGGAGGGGCTGCGCCTGCTCGACCACGTCGGACTGGCCGCCGTGGCCGAGCGCCCGGCCCGGCGCCTCTCCGGCGGCGAGCAGCAGCGCCTGGCGATGGCGCGCGCGCTGGCGCTCCAACCGGAGGTGCTGCTGATGGACGAGCCGACCGCCAGCCTCGACCCCGCGTCGGTG
>JBFKOE010000171.1:0-4122 GCA_041629015.1 Gammaproteobacteria bacterium | reverse complement strand
ACGATGCGCGCGCTCACGCTGCGCGCGGCGCTGATGCGGTTCAATCCCGGCGGTTGATACGAATCCAATGTCCCTGGTCCCCGGCGTGCGCGGTACGGCTGGCGGGCCAAATCAGGCACCGCTAATGCCCGTGGCCAAGCAAGAAAGGTGCCACGCCGCAGGTCGTCCGCGCCGTGCTCGGGTGAGGCCCCGGGGTAGGGCTCAGGCGTGATTGTGCGAGCGGAGGATGCGCGCCTTGGCCAGCTCGTAGCCGGGCTGGTCCAGGATGCCGGCCTCGAACAGCCGGCGATGCTCGCTGAGCTCGGCGGCCAGCTGGCGCGCCGGATCGGCGAAGCGACGTTCTGCGGCGAGGATGGCCTTGCGCATCTGGGCGAGAAAGCCCCGCAGCGCCTTGCGCGACGGCCGCCCGGCCATCAACTGCACGAGGTCGATTCCCCCGGTGCGGCTGCGAAAGCTCTGGGCGATGCGCGAGCGGTGGAGCAGGGTGAGGAAAAAGACTGCCGCCAGCGTTCCAAAGATGACCGTGGCGGGCACCAGGACACCGGGTGCGTAGGCGGCGAGCGGTGAGGCCGCCGCCAGGGAGGACACGACCGCCAGGCCGCCGGCCGCTGCGAACAGGTAGAACCACAGGCTCGCGATCACGATGCGCCGCTGCGGGTCGGGGACCAGAAAGGAGATGTGGACGTCGTAGCGGCGTTCACCGCGCAGGCCGCGTTCCTCGACGTAGAGGTGGCCGTCGTCGCACAGCAGGAATCGCGCGCTGATGCCGCGGGCGCGGTTGCGTTGCACCAGCTCGGACACCACTCGGCGCGGACCGCGCTCGGGCTCTTCCGGCTCCAGGCCGTCGCTGGAGAGATGCACCTCCTCGGTGATGAGATCCGGCCCCATTGCTGCGCCTCCGGTCGAATCGGTCTCCAGCGACTCTAGCCTGAGGCACGCGGTGAAGACGCGACCGGGTTCACTGTTGCGAGAATTCCCGCGCGCTAACCCCGTAATTTTCGCGTCGCAACATGCGGCGGCTCAGCCCGGATCCGGCTCCGCCAGCAGTTGCTCGATCTTCTCTTCGATGGCGCGGGCCCTGAGGTCACCGGCGTGGGTCTCGCCGATGTAGCGGGCGCGCACCTTGCCGGTTTTGTCGATGAGGTAGAAGGTCGGCCAGAAGCGGTTGCCCATCGCCTTCCAGTAGGAGTAGTCGTTGTCCATCATCACCGGGTGCTCAATGCCGAACTCGCGCGTTTTTGCGACTACGTTGGCGCGCACGCGCTCGTGCTCGAACTCCGGCGTGTGGATCCCGATCACGGCCATGCCGCCCGGGCCATAGGCCTGCTCGATACCCTTCAGCCAGGGAAAGGAGCGGTAGCAGTTCCAGCAGTCGAAGGTCCAGAAGTCGAGCAGCACCACCTTGCCGCGCAACTCGGCGAGCTTGAGCGGGGTCGAGTTAATCCAGGTCTCGGCGCCCGAGTGCGTGAAGTCTGGCGCCGGCTGCGGGTCGGCGAATTCGCGTGCCGTCGTGGGGATGCCGATCGCCGCCAACGCGAGCGCGCTGAGCAAGGCGATGATCCAGACGGGGCGCATGATCCGACGCGGCGGTTGCGGTGTCATGGGCGGGCTCCTGCGGGGGGTTACCTGTTTGAGTGCCCTCGGCCCCGATGGTTTCCGCTCGGGGATCAAGCCGCTCCGGGGTCGATGCGATCGGCCCAGGCGCGCAGCGACTCGACAACGCGCTGGCGCTGCGCATCGGCCGGTGCGGCGCTCGCGATCTCGGCCAGCCCCCGGCGATAGGCGTCGAGCGTCGAGCCCGCGCGCCCATCGCCCGCCTGCAGGCGCTCGCGGCGCCATTCCGTCCAGCGCTGCTGCTCGCTCTCCGCGAGCGTCTGCGGCCAGTTGCGCGCGCGATAACGAAACAGCATCTCGGGCAGGCGCGGATCGTCGAAGCGCACGGCCAGCTCGCCTAGCAGGCGCGGGTCGGTGGCGTGGACGCTTTCCATTCGGGCACGATCGGCGTCGCTGAAGAACCCGCCCGCATAGATCATCAGGTCCGGGTCGTCGAGCGGCTCGCGCTCGGGTTCGCGAAAGACCTCGCGAATCTTCTTCTCCAGCGCCGCGGCGCGCAGGACCGCGAGGTTGGAGCGGCAGCGCTCGGGGTCGATTTCCAGGCGCTCGGCGTCGGCGGGGCGCAGGGTTTGCGGGGGCACGAGCACGGGGCACTTGTTCAGGTGCACTGTCTTCAGGGGGATGCGCTCGATGCCATCGGGCAACTCGGCCGCCGGGGTGAACAGGCGCTCGCGGATCGCCTCGGCGTCGAGCTCCAGCAGCGGCCCGGGATCGGCGGTGAGGTCGAACACGATCACCCCGTTCTGGTTGACCGGATGGCGGGCCAGGGCGCCGACCAGGGCCAGGCAGCCGCGCCGCGCGGGGTAGCGCGCCGAGACATGGATCACCGGCTGCTCGTCGCGCAGCTCGAGCAGCGTCGCGGCGCTGCGCTTGTCGCGGTGCTCGAGCACGAACTGGTACAGCCGCGGTTGGCGCTCGCGGATCAGGCGGGCGAGCGCGATGGTGGCGCGCACGTCGGAGAGCGCTTCGTGGGCCGATTCGTGGGCGATGCGGTTGGCCGCGCTCAGCGCCTCCAGCCTGAAACTCGGCGTGCCGTCCTCGTCGTCGGGCCACTCGATGCCCTCGGGGCGTAGGGCCCGGCACAGGCGCACCATGTCGATGATGTCCCAGCGCGAGTTGCCGTTTTTCCACTCCCGCGCGTAGGGATCGAACAGGCTGCGGTAAAGGGCGTTGCGCGTGACCTCGTCATCGAAGCGGATGCTGTTGTAGCCCAGGGCGCAGGTGCCGGGGCGGGCAAGCTCGCGCAGGATGCGCTCCATGAATTCCGCTTCCGGCAGGCCCTCGGCGAGCGTGTGCTCGGGCGTGATTCCGGTGATCAGGCAGGCGCCTGGATCGGGCAGGTAGTCGTCGGGCGCGCGGCAGTGAAGGACCAGCGGATCGCCGATGGGGTTGAGCTCGGCGTCCGTGCGCAGCCCGGCGAACTGCGCGGGGCGATCGCGGCGGGGGTCGATGCCGAAGGTTTCGTAATCGTGCCAGTAGAAGGTCTGCTCTCGCGCCATGGGGTCTCAGCGGCGCCCGGCGTAACGCTCGGCGGCGCCGGCCAGGTCTCGCAGGAACTCGCCGTAGATGCGCTCCAGCGCCTCGCCGAAGGCCTCCACGGTGGCCGGCATCGAGCGATCGGTCGCCGCCACCGTGGCGCGGTAGACCCGCGGGGCCAGGAGCAGCTCATCGCTCGCGTCGCGCAGCTCCAGCTCCAGCGCGGCCTCCACCTCGATCGTCTGCGCATTCACCACGCGCTCCAGCGCGATCAGCCTGCCGCCAAGTCGGTAATCCGCCGCGCGGCGCTCGGGCTCGCGCAGAATGCCGCGAGCCGCACCGCTCGCGCGCAGGAACTCGGCGAGGTGGTCGCGGACGAGCAGCGGCGGCGGGTCGATCCAGGCGTGGTAATGGTAGGGCATCAGCTCCACGGGCCGGGCGGCCTCGCGGTACAGGATGGCGCGCTCGTGGTGCAGCCCGCTCGCCTGCGGGCGGAATATCCCCAGCGTCCCCGGCAGCAGCGTGTTGGCGCCGGCGGAGGCCGGCGCGCTCGGGGGCAGGCGGTAGTAGTGCTGCCGCGGCAGCTCGCCGGGGGAGCCGACGCAACCGGTGGCGAGCGCCAGGAGCGCGATCGCGAGCGTCCGCGACACGCCCTTACTCCAGCGCCCGGTCGGGCGGCGCCTGGCCGCTCAGCAGGCGGCCGGGGTTGTGGCGGATCTCGCGGCTGAACTCGCTCATGTTGCGGCTGGTCGTCTCCAGGTTGTGCAGGACCGAATCGAGGCTGAGCCCGATGGTCTCCAGGGACTCGCGCAGCGAGCTCACCGCCGCGCGCAGGTCCACGCGGTTCTCCTCCACCAACTGGTTCGATTCTCCGAGCAGGCGATCGAGCTCGCCGCGGGTGGTGACAAAGCCCGCCGACACCTCGGCCAGGTTTGCCGCGACCTGCTCGGCGTTCGCGAGCACGTTGGCCACCTGGCGCTCGCTGGCCGCGCCGACGATCCGGTTGAGCTCGATGGCGGTGCGTTCCAGGTT
>JBFKOE010000170.1:0-4169 GCA_041629015.1 Gammaproteobacteria bacterium | reverse complement strand
GTGTCCTGGCAGTGGGTGCGCGGGCACTCGGGCCACCCGGAGAACGAGCGTGCCGACGCCCTGGCCAATCGCGCCATCGACGAGCGCAAGGGCACGGCCTGCTGAGCGACGCGGAGGCGCCATGCGACAGATTCTGCTCGATACCGAGACCACCGGCCTGGAGCCGGCACAGGGGCACCGCATCATCGAGATCGGCTGCGTGGAGCTCGTGAACCGGCGCCTGACCGGCAACGATTTTCACCTCTACCTCAACCCCGAGCGCGAGATCGACGAGGGCGCCACCGAGGTGCACGGGATGCGCCTCGAGGACCTCGCCGACAAGCCGCTCTTCGGTGACATCGTCGACGATCTGCTCGAGTACGTCGACGGCGCGGAACTGATCATTCACAACGCGCCCTTCGACGTCGGCTTCCTCAATAACGAGTTGCGGCGTGCCGGGCACGCGCTCACCGACATCGCCCTGAGTTGCCAGGTGACCGACACTCTGGCGATGGCGCGGCGCATGCACCCGGGGCAGAAGAACAGCCTCGATGCCTTGTGCAAGCGCTACGGCATCGACAATTCCCAGCGCCAGCTCCACGGTGCGCTGCTCGATGCGCAGATCCTGGCGGACGTGTACCTGGCGATGACCGGGGGGCAGGCCACCCTGCTGCTCGATGAGGCCGGCGGCGAGCACGGGGTGTCGGCCGCGGCGTCGGGCTCGCGGCAATCGCGGGCCGAGCGCCCGCCCTTGCGCGTGGTGCGGGCGGACGCCGATGAGCGCGCGGCTCACGAGGCGCGCCTGGATGCCATCGAGCGGCTGAGCGGCACAGTGTGCGTCTGGCGCCGGGGAGAGGGCGGTTAGGGCGCGGGCACCGCTAGCGCGCCGGGTGCGTGTCCGCGACGGCAGCCGCCGCTGGAACAAAAGCGGCTAGAAATAGTAGAAGAGCAGGTAGGCCCCGAGCAGGACCGCCACCCACAGCACCATGCTTCCGGTCGGCCAGGTTCGGGCCAGCATACCGCTCGGGCCGTGGGTGCGGGATAGCCCGGCCACCATGCCCTCGATCCCGCGACGCGCCGAGCCCTCGGCGTGCGCCCGCAAGTCACCCACCGAGCGGGTGAGCGCGCTCAGCAGGCGTTTGCCGGGACCCCGGTAGACCCAGTCGAAGTCCAAGTTGACCGAGCGCAGCTCAGGCGGGTAGATGCGCGTCCACATGAGCACCGAGAAGGCCAGCGCCGAGAACATCAGCAGCTGGAGCTGCGCCAGCACGTGCGAGGGCGAGTACGGCGCGTAGTCGACCGGGTAGGGCAGCAGCGTGTAGAGCGGCGCTGGGTACACGCCGATGCCGATGCACAGGAACGCGGCGATCCCCATGGCAACGAGCATGTTGAGCGGCGCCTCGGCGCAGCGCTTGCCGGAGTCGTGGGCGAAGAATGCGAAATACGGGATCTTGATGCCGGAATGGTGGAACACGCCCGCCGAGGCGAACAGCAGGACGGTCCATGTGATCAGGTAGGACTCGATGCCGGCCGCCGATAGGATCATCGACTTGCTGACGAATCCGCTGAACAGCGGGAAACCCGAAATCGATGCGGCGCCGACGATGCAGAAGGCGGCGGTCAGCGGCATCGATTTATACAGGCCGCCGAGCTCGGATCCCTTCACCGTGCCGACGCGCAGCAGCACTGCGCCCATCGACATGAAGAGCAGCGCCTTGTAAAGGATGTGGGTAAAGGCATGGGCAGCCGTTCCGTTGAGCGACAGCTCCGTGCCGATGCCGATGCCCACGACCATGAAGCCGAGCTGGTTGTTCAGGCTGTACGCCAGGACTCGGCGAAGGTCGTTCTCGATCACCGCGTAGAAGATCGGGAAGGCGGTCATCGCGGCGCCGATCGGCACCAGGAGCTCGGTACCCGCGAAGCCGCGGGCGAGCGCGTACACCGCCAGCTTCGTGGTGAAGGCCGACAGGAAAACCGTGCCGACTTCCGTCGCCTCCGGGTAGGAATCCTGAAGCCAGTTGTGCAGGAACGGGAACGCACACTTGATGCCGAAGGCAGTGAAGATCAGCCATCCCCCGGGGCCGTCCAGGCCGATGTGGTCGAAGTCCAGCGAACCTGTGGCGTTCAGCTGCATGAGGGCGCCGAAGAACAGGAGCATGCCGGAGGCGATCTGGACGATCAGGTAGCGCATGCCCGCGCGGTAGGCCGAGCGGGTGCCGCCCGCCCAGACCAGCAGGACCGAGCTAAGGGCGGTCAGCTCCCAGAAGAAGAACAGCGTCATGAGGTCGCCGGCGAACACCGCGCCCAGTGCGCTGCCGGCGTAGACGAACCCGGCCATGGGTTGCAGGGCGCCGCGCACGTGCAGGCCGTAGATCGCGCTCACCAGCGTGGCGATCATGAAGATCCAGCCGAAGACCATGCTCCAGCGGTCGACGCGCAGGGTGACGAGCTCGTAGCCGATGAACTCCACCACGCCGAATTCGCCGATCGTCAGCGTCGCGAGATGGACGAGGCCGAGCAGCGGAAGCAGCAAGAGGTAGGCCGAACGCAGCCGGCCCCGTAGCACCGGGATCAGCAGGCTGCCGACGATCAGCGTCAGCCCCGGCGAGAGTTCAGCGATCGCCATAGTAGTCCTCGGGCCGGATGAGCGCGCGGCGCAGCTGCTTGGCCGCGAGAACCAGGAATACGCAGGCGACGAAGCCGAAGAAGCCGTGGAAGCCGAACCAGTGCTCGATCTCGGTCTCGCCGTGCTTGTCGATGAACAGCTCGGCCACGAGCAGGGCGGCGCAGACGACCCAAACGGAGAGATAGACCTTGCGGACGTTCTCGGGCCGGTCCAACCACCGCTTGGGCTCGGCTGCGGACGTTCCGGTGCTCTTGCTCATGATGTTCCCCCTCCGGCGAGACCACGGGCGAGTTCGAGGAAGACATCCGGAAAGAAGAACGCGGCGACCGTTCCGGATGCCGTGAGCGTCATCGCGATCACCATCGGCAGCGGCGCCTCGCCGTGCGCCGCGTGATGGTCGTCCCGGGGCGCGTCGCGAAAGAACGCGCGATGTACGATGGGCATTAAATAGGCGATGTTCAGCAGGGTGCTGGTCAGGATCACGGCCGCCACCAGGAGCCGGTCTTCGGCCAGCGCGCCGGCCATGATGTACCACTTGCTCACGAAGCCGACGCAGGGCGGTATCCCGATCAACGAAAGCGCACCGATGGCGAACGCGCCCATGGTCCAGGGCATGCGTCGGCCTATGCCGTCGAGCTGATCGACCTCCGTCTTGTGCGCCGCCGTGTAGATTGACCCCGCCGCGAAGAACAGCGTGATCTTGCCGAAGGCATGCGCGGCGATGTGCATGATCGCGCCGAGGACCGAGAGCGGCGCCAGGATCGCCGCCGCGAACACCACGTAGGAGAGCTGGCTCACCGTCGAGTAGGCGAGGAGGCGCTTGAGGTTGTTGGCGCGCAGCGCGATCACCGAGGCGACGATGATGGTGAATCCCGCCACCGCCGGAAGCCAGTGCGCGCTGGGCTCGGCCTGCAGCAGATCGAGGCCGAAGACGTAGAGCACCACCTTGACCACCGTGAACACGCCGGCCTTCACCACCGCCACCGCATGCAGCAGCGCGCTGACCGGTGTGGGCGCCACCATGGCCGCGGGCAGCCAGCGGTGTACCGGCATGATCGCCGCCTTGCCGATGCCGAACATGTACAGCGCCAGCAGGATGCCCAGCTCGGCGCCCTCGACGCGCCCGGCGAGGATGCCGCCGGTCGTGAAGTCCAGTGTGCCCGCGGCGCTCCAGGTCCAGAGCATGGCGAGCAGCAGGGGCCCGATGGAGGTCGCGAGCAGAATGCCGAGGTAGGTCCGCCCGGCGCGGATTGCATCCACGCTGCCCTTGTGGGTCACCAGCGGGTAGGTGGAAAGGGTCAACGCCTCGTAGGCGATGAACAGCGTGAACAGGTTGCCGGCGAAGGCCACCCCCATGGCGGCGCCGAGCGCGATCGCGAAGCAGATGTAGAAGCGGGTTTGGTGCTTCTCCTGGTTGGCGCGCATGTAGCCGATGGAGTAGAGGGAGTTGATCGGCCAGAGCAGCGCCGCGACCAACCCGAACAGCATCCCCAGCGGCTCGACCTCGAAGCGGATCGCGACCCCCGGGAGTACCTCGCCCAGCAGCGCCTGCGGGCGCTCGCCG
>JBFKOE010000169.1:0-4182 GCA_041629015.1 Gammaproteobacteria bacterium | reverse complement strand
CCCGCAGCACCGGGGCACTCTCCACTGAGGCGAGCCGCGAGCGGCCGCGAAACCCATCCGCGCTGAGCACAAGCCGATGCACATCCGCAAGTACCTGGTAACCGGCGTGCTGGTCGTGATCCCGATCTGGATCACCTGGCTAGTGTTCGAGTTCGTCCTCTCCCAGCTCGCCTCCATCGGCAGCCCGTGGGTGCGGGTCGCCTCGCGCGCCATCGAGTACTACCTGCCAGCGCTGGCCGCGGGCATGCTGCAGCCCTGGTTCCAGAACACGCTCGCGGTGGTGCTGACCCTGCTCGGCCTCTACCTGCTCGGCTGGATCGCCTCGCGGGTCATCGGCATACGGCTGATCGCGATCTTCGACCGGGTGATGCACCGCATACCCATGGTGAAGAAGATCTACGGCTCCACCCAGCAGTTGCTCTCGGTGCTGCGCCAGGAACCCGGCCGCGCCCAGCGCGTGGTGTTGCTGGAGTTCCCCAATCCGGGGATGCGCGCCGTCGGTCTGGTGACGCGGACGCTCATCGACGATGCGACCGGTGAGGAGCTGGCCACCGTCTACGTGCCGACCACCCCCAATCCCACCTCCGGGTATCTGGAGATCGTGCCCGTGGACAAGCTCACCGTCACGGACTGGAGCATCGACGAGGCGATGACCTTCATCATCTCGGGCGGCGCCGTGGCGCCCGAGGCCTTCAATCGCACGCGCCCCGAGGCGGGGGCGGACGCGCGAGGCGCAACCGACTGAGCTCGCTTTCGGGTCGGCACGGCAAACACGCGATGGGCGGCCTGAGCTACCTGCTTGTTCTCGGTATCGCCTTCTACCTGATCATGACCGGGCTGGTGTTCTTCACCCAGTCGCGCATGATCTACTACCCCGAGCTGCCCAGCCGCGAGATTGCCATCACTCCCGCGCAACTGGGGCTCGCCTTCGAGGAGGTCGCGCTCGAGACCGCCGACGGCGAGCGCCTCGGCGCCTGGTTCATACCGGCGCCACGAGCGCGCGCGACGCTGCTGTTCGCGCACGGCAACGCGGGCAATATCTCGCACCGGCTCGACTCCATCCGCCTGTTCCACGAGCTCGGGCTGTCCGTGCTCATCTTCGATTACCGCGGTTACGGGCAGAGCAGCGGCACGCCCTCGGAACGCGGAACCCGTCTCGACGCCGAGGCCGCTTGGCGCCACCTTACCGAGAGCCGCGGCGTGGCACCCGACGGGATCGTGCTGTTTGGTCGCTCGCTGGGCGCGGCGGTGGTCGCCGAACTCGCCACCGGCGTAACCCCGGCCGCATTGATCGTCGAGTCCGGCTTCACCTCGGTGCCCGATTTCGGCGCCGAGAAATACCCGTGGTTGCCGGTGCGCCTGCTGGCGCGCTTCTCCTACGACACCCGCGCCGCGCTGGCGGCGGTGCGCTGCCCGGTCCTCGTCGTGCACAGCCGCGACGACGAGACCATCGACTATCGCCACGGACAGCGCCTGTTCGCGGCGGCGCGCGAGCCGAAGTCCTTTCTAGAGCTTCGCGGCGGGCACAATGACGGCTTCATGGCCAGCGGGCTGAGCTACGTGCGCGGCCTGCGTCGGTTCCTGGAACAGAGCTTGCCCGGCGAGGATGCGCGACGTTGAGCGCCGAGACGCTGCGCTGCTGGATCTACCGGGCGCGCGACAAGGGCGAGATGTATCTATACGTCGATCGCGAGGATGACTTCGCCGCGGTCCCGAAGGCGCTGCTGCGCAGCCTCGGCCCGCTCGAGCGGGTGATGGAGTTGGTTCTGCGCCCCGATCGGCCGCTGGCGCGCGAGGATGTCGCACAGGTGATGGCGCAGCTGCGCGAGCGCGGCTTCTTCCTGCAGCTGCCGCCGCGCATCGAGCCCAAGCTCTACCGCGGCGACTGAGCGCCTTATCGCGGCTGAAGCCGCTCGTACCCGCTGCCCCGCATCTCGGTGGCAATGCTTATGTAGAACCTATCTCAGAATCCACCACGGCCGCGACCGCGGCGATTTTCGTTCCTGGCGCGGCGCGGTGAGCGCTGTCTAGCCGCGCCTACAGGAGCGAGCTGCAACAAAGCCAGGGATGAAAATCGCCCGGTCCTCACGAGGTTGCGCTCGAAATGCGGGTCGACAGTGTTGCGCTGCTTACCCGTACCATAAATACTGTGCCGCGCAGCGCGCCTTGCCGGCCGGCATTTCGTGCAGCAACGCGGTTCGCGGGAGATCTTGAGATGGGTTCTAGTCAGGTGCGCGCCAGCCAGCCGCGCGCGAAGCGCTCCTGGCTAGGGTCTCTGCGCAACAGCTCGATGTAATGGGCAGCCTGCAGGGCGTTGAGCAGCCGCAGCAGGTGATGCGCGCCCCGATCCACCGCGAGCAGGGCCTCCAGCGCGGCAAGGGTCTTGGGCCCCACCCAGCCGTCGACCACCAGGTCGGCGTAGTTCTTCTGGTTGCGGTTGAGCAGGTTGAGCGCCTCCTGCAGCAAACGCCCGGCACGCCGCACTCCCAGGTTCGCCGCACTGTCGAGCAGCTCCGCGGCCAGCGCCTGATCGCCGATCCGCGCACCCCGCAGGGGACCCCAGTAGTAGCGCCGGTAGAAGGCGGCCACCGCCTTTCGCAGCGCGGCGTCGGCGGCCAGCGAACGCGGAAAACCGGCCCTGCGCTTGGCGGCATCGATCCGCTTCCAGCCCGACCAGTCCGGGTGGATGCGGCGCGCGATGCCGCGATAGGTCTCGCCGCCGCGATCGATCGGGTCGTTGGCGTACCCACCCTCGTGACGCAGCAGGAGCGCGAGCGCGGCCTCGAAGTCGGCCACCGTCTGGCCTCAGTAGCGCAGGTCCGCGACCGTGAACTCACGCTTGGGCTTGCCGCCCAGCATCCGTCGCAGGATGTCGTTCATGGTCGCCGGATCGTTGTCGAAACCGCCGTGGGTGGTGCTCAATGAGCGCGGCTCGTGCAGCGCGTCGCCGTGACTGTAGACGAACTCGAGCGAGCCTGGCGTCTGCCCCTCCAGCCCCACGGCCCCGTGCTGCATTCCGAGAAGCGGCGCCGGCGTGTCCTCCTCGAACGCGCGCGACACCAGGTACAGCAGGGACTTGCGGTACGGCCCCACCGCGTCGTCGCGCTCGAGCTCGTCGCTGAGGTTGTAGACGCTCATCTGTTCCACGCCGAACTGCTCGGCGTCGGCGAGCAACAGCGGATGGTAGTGACTGCGGTACAGCGCGACGGTCGCCGCCGGGGCGAGCAGGCTGCAGCTCGTCACCCGCAGCCGCGGCGCGATGCTCTCCAGCGCCTGCAGCAGGTGGGCCAGCAGGATCGCCCCAGTGCTGTGGCCGACCAGGTGCAGCTTCAGCTTCAGGCCGCCGCCCTGGCGCAGGGCGTTGGCAAAGGCCTGCAGGGTCTGCACGCCGGCGCTGCCGTGCGTGAATCCGGCGCGGGCGCCGTGCTTCATTTCGCGCCACAGCGCCCGCCCGGGGCGTCGCGCCAGGCGCTCGAGCACCCGGTCCCACCAGTCGCTCAGCCCGCCGACGCGCGCACCGGTGCGCTCGCCGCGGGTGACGATCACGTCCTTGATCTCCTCGACGATGCCGGTGTCGTACATCAGGTGGAAAGGGTAGATGCCGTTGGCCTTGAACACGTCGCGCATGGCGGCGATCCGGCGCGCGGAGTCCTTGGGGCTGTTCAGGCCGCCGTGAGCGTAGACCAGCAGGTGCGAATAGCCGCGGGCGGCAGCGAGGTTTTCGGCGGTGGTGCGGACATCCCCCAGGTTGCTCCAGTAACGACCCGCGTCGTGAAACCGACCGTCGTCGATGTGCACGAAGTGCCCGGCGATCTTGCCGCGCGGCGGCGCGCCGCTCCCTTCGGTCGCCGCGCCGCGCACGAGGCCGGCCTCGGCCGCGCCCAGGTGCCAGATCTGCGGCGTGGGCAGTGCCAGGCTGAGCACCCAGGCGTCGATCAGGTTGCGGTGCCAATCCTCGTAGCTCCACAAGGCGGTACCGCCCCGGCCCCAGCCCTTGCCCCAGGAGTTCTGCACCCAGAAGCCCTTGCGGTTGTAGCCGACGATCGCGAAGGCGTGCGCCCCCGTGGTGCGGTCGCGCTGCGCGATGGCGCCGTCGCGGATGGCGCGCGCCGCCCAGCCGGCGTGCACGTTCGCCGAGCAGAACACCACCCCGGCCTGGTTGAGCGCGGCGTGAAAATCGCT
>JBFKOE010000168.1:0-4200 GCA_041629015.1 Gammaproteobacteria bacterium | reverse complement strand
GGCAAGCGGACTCCCCGCCGGCGCCGCGGCGCCGGCGTGCGTCAAGGCCGGCCTCAGCCGGCCAGCACGGCTCCCAGGGCGGCGTCGATGATGCCCAGCCCCTCCTCGATCTCCGCGTCAGTGGCGGTCAGCGGCACCAGGATGCGGATGACGTTGCCGTAGACGCCGCAGGACAGCAGGATGAGCCCCATCTCCAGGGCCTTGGCCGTCAGCGCCTTGGCCAGATCGGGCGCCGGTGCCAGGGTGCCGAGATCGCTCACCAGCTCCATGGACACCATGGCGCCGAGGCCGCGCACCTCGCCGATCACCGGGTGACGGGTGGCCATCTCGCGCAGCCGCGCCACCATGTGCTCACCGATACCGAGGCTGCGCGCGAGCAGCCCCTCGGACTCCATGGCGTCGATCACGGCGAGCGCCGCCGCGCAGCCGACCGGGCTGCCGGCGTAAGTGCCGCCGAGGCCGCCCGGCGGCACCGAGTCCATGATGTCGGCACGGCCGATCACCCCGGACAGCGGGAAGCCGCCGGCCATGCTCTTGGCCACCGTGATCAGGTCGGGCACCACACCGCTGTGCTCGATGCCGAACCAGGTGCCGGTGCGTCCGAAGCCCGCCTGGATCTCGTCGGAAATCAGCAGGATGCCGTGCTGATCGCAGAGCGCACGCAGCTCGCGCAGGAAGTCGAACGGGGCGATGTAGAAGCCACCCTCCCCCTGCACCGGCTCGATGATGATGGCCGCGACCTGCTCGGGCTCGATGTCGGCCTTGAAGACCTCCTGCAGGGCCGCCAGCGAAGCCTGGGGCATCACGCCATGCATGGCCCGCGGGTAAGGCACGTGGTAGATGCCGTTCGGCGAGAGGCCGAACCCCGCCTTGTAGGGCACGACCTTGCCGGTCAGGCCCATGGTCAGCATAGTGCGGCCATGGAAGCCTCCCGAGAAGGCGATCACTCCCGGTCGCCCGGTGGCGTGGCGCGCGATCTTTACTGCGTTCTCGACGGCCTCGGCGCCGGTAGTGAAGAGGATGGTCTTCTTCGGCGCATCGCCGGGCGCCAGGGCATTGAGGCGCTCGGCGAGCTCGATGTAGGGCTCATAGGGGAGCACCTGAAAGGCGGTGTGGGTATAGCGAGCCAGCTGCTCGGCGACCGCGGCCATTACCTTCGGGTGGCGATGCCCGGTGTTGAGGACCGCGATGCCGCCGGCAAAGTCGAGGTAGCGCCTGCCCTCGCAGTCCCAGATCTGGGCGTTCTCCGCCGCGCTGGGGTAGATCGCGCAGGCGTTGGCGACTCCGCGCGGCACGGCCGCGACTCTCCGCTCGTGAAGGGCCGCGTTGCTCGCGGCCGGGGCGGTACCGACGGAAATGCGTTCTGAATTCTGCATGGTCTCTCTCGCTGTGTCTGTTGAGGTCAGAAATGCGCCAGGGCATCGCCCTGACGCAGGTTGAAGGGGATCGAACGGTTACCCTCGTCGAAGTGCTCGAAGGAATGCGTCCAGGTCTGATCGCGCCAGCGCAGCTCGGCTACGCCGCGCAGCGGCCAGTAGATCGCGGTGTAGAGCGTGCCGAAGCCGCGCCGGTACTGGCTGCTGTGGAGCGGGCTCTGCAGGAAGGCCTTGATCAGCCCGTCCGGGGTTTCCTCGCTGTCGGCGAGGCGGAAGAACAGGAAGCGCTCGCGCTCCAGCGACGCGGTGGCCCGGGCGTGCAGGTGCCACTCGATGCGTCCCTGGTGATTGGTGGCCACCGGCAGCTGGCGTATCACCGCCGGCCGATCCGGCGACAGGAATACGGTGCGGAAGGTGCCGCGGCGATCGAGCACGGTGACGTTGTAGGCCATGTGGGTGGGCGAGCGCGCCAGCACCTCGGTGGCCTCCTCGGTGGTCTCGCAGAACTCCAGCAGGTAGCGCAACACCAGCGGCACGCCGAAACCGTCGCCGACCACCTGGCGCCCCCCGAAGGTCAGCGACACCACCAGCCCGGCGTCGTTGATGCCGTCCAGGGCGCCCCACAGGCAGTCCATCATGGCCATCACCCGGCGCCCGTTCCAAGAGCTGAGCAGGAAGCTGCCCTCGCACAGCCGCGGGCTGTAGTCGTAGTTGCGCACCAGGAACGGCTCCTCGCCCGGCCACACGGCCTGCGAGCAGCCCGACAGGTACGGTGGCGGGCGGTACAGGGCGAGGAAGCGCGCTGCCATGTCGCCGCCACCGGCGAGCTCGACCAGCCGCTCGTAGGTCGGGATCAGCTCCGGGAAGTGCTCCTTGAGCTTGCGCCGCGAGGCCAGGTAGCTCGGCCTGGCCTCGTCGCCCTCGGACTGGAACCACGCCCGGTACGAGGGCCAGTGCCGCTCGAACAGCGACTGCCAGCGCGGGCCGGGGACCTCCTCGGCGAAGGCTTCAAACTCCAGTCGCACCGCATCGCCTCTAGAGGATCTTGAAGGCGCCCGCCTGCAGCGACACCGGGGCGTCGGCCTCCTCGGCCGCGCCGAGCGGCTTGCCGCGGTACTGGCCGCGCAGTCCCTTGATCCACTGCCGGGCGCGCTCGTTCAGGGTGAAGTCGTCGTTCATGAGCCGCCCGCGGGTGATCAGGATGCCGAGATCCGCGCCCTCGTAACGGTAGTCACCGGGTCCGCTGATGCGCAGGAAGAAGCCCTCGCGCTCGGTCTCGACGGCACGGCGGTGGTAGTCGAAGCGGCTGTAGCTGATGCCGCCATTGTCGTCCAGGCGCCAGATGCCGGACTGCGGCGCGTCGCTGAGCAGGTCCACCGAGCTGTCGGTGTGCTTGATCACCAGCTGGCTCCAGCTGTCGATGTTGTCCGGGTCCGACCAGCGGGCGTTGAGGTCCTCGACGTCGAACTCGAACTCCACCCCGCTGAACTCCAGCAGGTGGAAGAGGAACAGCGGCGCATCGGCGTGCGCGAAGGCCGCGTGGTTGGTCATGGAGCTCGCCCCGGTGACCCGCGGGTTGAGCTCGCCCAGATACAGCTCGCCGTTGTCCTGGTCGATGAGGAAGTCGAGCTCGAAGTAGCCGCGGTAGCCCTCCTCGCGCAGCGCCTCGCCGAAGCGGAAGGTATACTCGCGCGCCTTGTCGCGGATGTCCTGGGTGAAGGCCTCGGGGAAGATCTCGTTGCCGCACCAGCCGCCCTTCTTTGGGGTGAGCTCCTTGAAGCCGACCAGCTCGGTCATCAGCGGGCCGACGATGGTCCCCTGGCTGGTCGTGCAGGCCTCGATCGCCGAGCCGCGCACGTTGACGCGCTTCATGATCTTGACCTCGTCCTCGGCCTCGATCGCGTCCGCATACTTGCGGTAGTCGGTCTCGTTGGCCACGAACCAGGTCGTGTTACCCGAATCGCCGAACGCGCCCTGCAGCACCAGGTCGTCGCCGAGCTCGGCCGCGACCTTCTGCAGGTGCGCGTAGCTCTCGACCTTGGAGAGCACGTTCGGTACGCTGGGAACACCGGCCTTGTTGCCAATGCGCACGGTCTCGACCTTGTTGTCGCAGTGGCTGCGCAGGGCCGCCGGCGGGAACCACACCTCGTAGCCGAGCTCCCGGCACAGTTCCTCGGATTTCTCGTCGAACATCAGGAATACCATCTTCGGATCGCCACCGCGGCGCTTGATGTTGTCGATGACCTCCTTGTGCTCGAGCAGGTAATTGACGATGTCCTCGATGCTCTCGAACTCCCGGTGCGGAGCCTCGCCCGGTATGAACACGTTCGGATGGCGGCCGTCGAAGCAGTCGATGTAGTTGATGTAGTGGAAGTTGCGCACCCACTCGCTGATCCCGAGCAGGTTGAAGTTGGTCGCGCTCACGAAGTAGATCGGCGTCTCGTTGCGGTGAAAAAACCGCCGGATCTCGGAGATGTTCTTCAGCTTTTTCATGGGTGCATTCCTCTAGCGATATTCCATTGACCGGCGCGACGAGCGCCCCGTGACCGCCATGCCGTGAAGAGGTTCGTCTTGTTCAGGCCGCGCTGGCCGGCGCCGGTGCCGACCCGGCCTCGTCAAGCAGCCGCTCCAGCGCCTGCTCGGTGAACAACCGCAGCCCGAGCTCCGGGCGATAGCCGTGGATCTCCTTGACATCCAGGCAGCGCATGAACTCGAGGATCTCCTCGCTCACCACCTGGCCCGGCACCAGGATGGGGAAACCCGGCGGATAGGGGATGACGAAGCTGGCCGAGACCAGCTCGCGGCCGCGCTTCATCTCGCGCTC
>JBFKOE010000167.1:0-4265 GCA_041629015.1 Gammaproteobacteria bacterium | reverse complement strand
GCTGGGCGCATTCTTCTGGACGCTCCCGATCCCGTTTTCCATGCTCCTTTCGCTGTCGTACATCTCGCTGGTGCCGATCACCTGATGGTTCGCGGCCTTGAGGCTGAAGTGATGCTTGCCGTTCTTGGCGACCTTCTTCTCAAAGCGTGCCAGCTCCGGGCCGTTCTTCTGCACCGAAGCGACCCCGTTCATGCAGGCATCCTTGCTCTTGTAACCCTCGCTCGCCAGGATCGTCTCGCCGTTGCCCGCCTTCAGCCTGAACCTGAACTCTCCCGCCTTGTCCTTGTACACCTCGTATTTCCCGGCCATGCCTGGTCTCTCCTCTATGGGTTGCTTCGAATCGATCTCAAGAGTGCTTGAGTATAGACAAGGTGGCCGCGGCTGCCCGGGCAAGCGCGATGGACGGCAGCGGCCGCCGCAGTGGTAACCGGTGGAACCGCTGGTCTTGGGCCGCGCGCCCGGTGCAACTGCCGACTGGCGCGAAAGTGAGCGCTCGCTAAGGCAGTGGCTTGAAGGTGCCGGGCCCGCCGCCGCTTCGGCGCATGCGCGGTCTCGGTCTGGGGATTCGGCGGTGACCGCCGGTGAAGGTGAGCGGCGGGCCCTGGCCACGAATTCCGCGGCGCCCGGCCGTGGCGACCGGACAGGATCGCAGCCTAGTCGGCGTCGGACAGTTCCTCGGCCACGTAGCGCTGCAGGTAACGGCGGCCATTTATCGAGGTTCGCAGCAGCCACAGGCCGTAGATCGCGCCGAACACCAGCGTCAGCGCCGCCGACTGCGGCGAGAGCAGCACCAACGCCGCCACGATCGCCAGCCCCACCATGCCGGCGGTCAGGCCGCGGCTGCGGATTCGCCCCAGCACCTGGTCGGCGTCCGCGCGCGTGGTGACGCCCGCGCCCCGCAGCGACTCGCGGAAGGACTCGTACTCCCGCTCACGCCGCCGCGCCACGCGCCCGAAAGGGTCGTCGATCCTCATCGTCGGCTCGCCCGTTTCGCGTCACTCGATGGGCTGGAAATGGTTGCGCGTCCGCCGACTGGCCGCGTCGTTGCGGCAGGCACACGGAACGCTAGAAGTACCACGCGAGCTCCACCTGCAGGTAGTCGTCGGCACGCAGGCCGAAGAAGGGATCGCTCGGCTCCAGGCCCGAGAACACCCTCATCTCGACGGCGAGCTTGAAGCTGCGCCCGAGCCGCCGGCTCGCCTCCAGATTGTAGAAGCGCGCCCCGCTGGAGCGGTCGGCGATCACGCCGGCGAGGATTTCGCTCGACTGGGCGTCGTTCAGCGTCAGGCGGAACCCGGCAAAGAGATCGTCCTGGAAGGGCGCCGGTCCCGCTGCGCCACGATCGTCGTAGAGATACTCGACCAGCACCCCGAGATCGGCCGCGCTGTCGAGCACGCCGACGAAGGTGTACTCGAAGCCGCCGGTGAAGGCCGCGAAATCCTCGCCCTGCCCATTGCGCCCGATGGCCTCGAGCTTCCACAGCCAGTCGCCCTTGGTCGCCTGCAGGTCGATCCCGACCTGGGCGATCTGGTCGTAGAAAGGGATCAGCACCGGCTCCCCGGTGGCGCTCAGGCCCGGCACCAGCCTGGGCTCGCGGCTGGTGCCGCGAAAGTACGAGAACCCCAGGTCCCAGTCGCCCGCGACCCGCGTGTAGCGCAGCGCGTAATCGACGTGATCCTCGCCGTCGGCGGACTCGAAACGCGCCGCCTCGGCATCGACCCGCGGCTGGGTGCGCGGGCGGCCCTCGGCGCCGGGAAAGGTGCGCTCGCGAAACCCCGGCAAGACGAAGAGACCCAGGGTGCCGGCATCGCCGACGAGTGCGAGATCGATCATCGGCTGGCCGAGCTTGTCCTCCCCGTCGAGGTTTTCGACCAGGTCTGTCTGATTGACCACGTCCACCAGGTGCTGGGACTCCGCCACGCCCCAGAAGACCTTGTTCACGCCGACGCGCAGCTCCCAGCCCTCGCCGACGCGCAGCCAGTAGAGCTCGCGCAGGTCGGCGTGGGTGCGCTCCTCGTCGTGGCCGTCGAGGCGCAGGAAGGGCGTAACGGTGAGCGCCTGTCGGCCGCCGTCCCACTCGCGGTAGTACTCGGGTTCGGCGCTCAGCGACGCGTTGCCCCCGTGCTGGCGGACATCGAGCGGCTGATCCGGGAAGCCGCGCCACTGCGCGGCGATGTAACCCGAGAGCTGCTGGCGGGCCGCCGCCGGCGCGGCCGCGATCAGCGCCAGCAGCACCAGCGCCGCCCCGCCGCGGAGCGATCCCCGACCGCCTGGGCGATGGCGCGGCGCGCGGCCGCTCACTGCAGGTAGGCGGAGAACACGTAGCGGACCTCCTCCAGCGAATCCTCCACCGAGTAGGGCATGGCACGGGCGAAGAGATCGAGCAGGACCAGCGCGTTGGTGGCCGCGTCCTGCTCGCTGGCCGCGCGCAGACGCTCGATCATCGACTGGTTGACCTGCTGCAGGGCCTGGTAGATGTCCACCAGCCCGTCCAGATCGAGATCGGCCTCGCGCCCCAGCAGGCGGCGGAAGTACTGCGCCAGCAGATACATCGAGGCCGCCCGGTAGATGGTCTCCTCCTCGTTGGCGAAGGGCAGGTGAAAGCGCGCCATGGGCTTCATGTACTGGGTGTGCGGGCAGCCGCTGGTGGCGCTGATCAGTCCCATCACCGCGCTCAGGCCGCGCTGCGCGGTGGTCTCCGCGCGCACTGAGCGCTCCGGCGTGACCACGGTGACCTCGACCTTGTCGTGGGACAGCAGCTCCTGGCTGAGCGAGATCAGCCCCACCAGGCTCGCGGCCAACGGACAGCGCGGGGACTGCTCCGGCTGGAGGGGGCAGTGCGGGCACTGCTTGAAGTCGAGCCGCGTCCAGTTGGGCAGCTCATCGGGAAGATGATCCACCAGCTGCAGGCTGTCCGGGTCGAGGTGCAGATCCAGGGTCTTGCGGGTCCCGTCCGGGAGCTTGAACAGGTAATAGGTGTTGAAGGTCTCCACGATGCTCCTCCGAGCGCCTGTACTGCCGCCTGGGAGTGAAGCACGTCGCGCCCGCGCGCGCGGCGATCCCCGTCACAGCGGCTGGTGGCGCCTCAGCCTGCCAGCTTGTCCTCGACGCTGCGCACCTTGTCCGCCATGCTCTGGTCGCGGTCGGTCCGCGTGCCGAGCTTGATGGTCGTGGTGATGCGCGGCGCGCCCAGCTCGTGCACCGCCTGGTGGCAGCGCTTGACCGCGGCCATCACCTCGTCCCATTCGCCCTCGATGTTGGTGCCATAGGCGTGCAGCTCTGCCTTGAGGCCCGCCTCGCGGATCACGCGCTCGCACGCGGCGACGTATTCCGACACCGAGACCCCGACGCCCAGCGGCACCACGCACAGGTCCATGATCACTTTCATCGGCGTTTGTCCTCCCGCGGAATTCCGGCCCCCGCGCGTCCGTCTCACCCCGCGCCGCGAAACTCCGCCAGCACCGGCGCGTGATCCGAGGGGCGCTCGAGCGCGCGCGGCCCGGCATCGATGATGCAGGATGCGAGCCGCTCGCACAAAGCTTGGCTGCACAGGATGTGGTCGATGCGCAGCCCCATGCCGCGCTTGAACGCGTTCAGGCGATAGTCCCACCAGCTGAACTGGCCGGCCTCGTCGTTGAGACAGCGGTAGGCGTCACGCAGCCCCAGGGCCTCGAGCGCCCGAAAGGCGGCGCGCTCGGGCTCGCTGCACAGCACCTTGCCGGCCCAGGCGGCCGGATCGTGCACGTCGCGATCCTGCGGGGCGATGTTGAAATCGCCCACCACGACGAGCGCCTGGTGCGCCTGCAGCTCGGCCTCGAGGTAGGCTCGCAGGCGCGCGAGCCAGTCGAGCTTGTAGACGTACTTGTCCGAATCGACCGCCGCACCGTTGGGCACGTAGATGTTGACGATGCGCACCCCCTCGCAGCTGGCGGCAAGCAGGCGCCGCTGCGGATCGTCCCAGTCCGGCAGGCCGACCGCGACCCCCTCGATCGGCTGGCGGGCAAGGATCGCCACGCCGTTGTAGGTCTTCTGCCCGGCAAAGACCGCATGGTAGCCGGCCTCGTGCAGCGCGGCGCTCGGGAAGTCCTCGTCGATCAGCTTGGTCTCCTGCAGCGCCAGCACGTCCGGCCCGCTGGCGGCGAGCCAGTCGAGCACATGGCCCAGGCGCACCCGCAGGGAGTTGACGTTCCAGGTGGCGATTTTCATCGAAGAACAGTGGCGATGGACGAGTGACGAGTAACGAAAAGGAATCTGGCTTCCGTCGC
>JBFKOE010000166.1:0-4355 GCA_041629015.1 Gammaproteobacteria bacterium | reverse complement strand
GGCCAGCCGCGTCCCCCGCCCCGGGCGCACCAGCGCGGCGAGATGCGCCAGCATTCGCTCCGGGTCGACGGCGAGCGCGAGCTGGGGGAATGCCGGGTCGTTGTGCGGAAAGGGGCTCATCGCGTGCTCACGCCACGCCGCGCTGCAGCGCGACCACCGGGGCGGTCTCGCCCATCAGGCGCCGGTAGGCGGGGTTGTGCTCCAGCAGCTCACGGTGCGCTCCGAGGCCCGCGATCCGGCCGCCGTCCATGTAGAGCACGCGATCGGCCTCGGCCGCGCAGGCCGCGTCGTGGGTGATGTGCAGCGTGGTGCGCCCGGCGGTGAGGCGGGCGAGGGCGGCGCGGACGTTGCGGCGGCTGGCCAGGTCCAGTCCGCTCAAGGGCTCGTCCAGGATCAGGATCGGCGCATCGCGCACCATGGCGCGGGCGATGGCGACGCGCTGGCGCTGGCCTCCGGAAAGCGTCTTGCCGTGCTCGCCGACCATGGCGTCATAGCCCTGCGCTAGCCGGCGAATGAACTCGTGGGCATCGGCCCGGCGGGCCGCGCGCACGATCTCCTCGTCGCTGGCGTCCAGCTTTCCGTAGGCGATGTTCTCGCGGATGCTGGCGCTGAACAGCCAAGACTCCTGCAGCACGGTGGCGATCTGCGCGCGCAGCGAGCTCAGGGTGTAGCGGCGGATGTCCTGGCCGTCGATCAGGATGCGCCCCTCGTGGGGGTCGTAGAAGCGCAGCAGCAGGCTGCCGAGCGTGGACTTGCCGGCCCCGCTCGCACCGACGATGGCGAGGTGCTCGCCAGGCGCCACGCAGAGGCTGAAATCGGCCAATGCCGGCGTGCCGTTGGCGTAGCGGAAGCCGACCGCCTCGAAGCGGATGGCCCCGCGCAGCGCCGGCGCGGTGATCGCGTCGGGCGCATCGCTCACCTCGGGCGCGGTGTCCATCACCGCCGTCAGGCGCTCGGCGCTGGCCCCGACCTTGGCCAGGCGGCTGGTGAAGGCCGCGGTCTTGCGCACCGGCTTGTGCATGGCCTTGAGGTAGGCGATGAACACCAGGAGATCCCCCGGCGTCAGCGCGCCCGACTGCACCCGCACGACGCCAAACCAGACCACCGCGCAGGTGCCGACCGCGAGCAGCACCTCGATCACGCGGCTCAGGTTCGCCTCCAGCCGGCTGGCCTGCAGGCCGGCCTCGAGCGTGGCCTGCTCCTGGTCGCGAAAGCGGGTCGCCTCATAGGGCTCGCGGGCAAAGGCCTGCACCAGCTTGATGGCCGCGATGCGCTCGCCGATCACGCTCGCGATCTGGCCTTCGCGCTGGCGCTGGGAGCGGCTGGCGCCGCGAATACGGGTGGCGAAGCGGCGCGTCAGCCACGCCAGCGGTGGCAGCACCGCGAGGGCCAGCAGCGCCAGCTGCCAGTCCATCCACAGCATGATCGCCGCCATGCCGAGGACGTAGAGCCCGCGCTCAGAGACGAACAGCACCGCGCCCAGGAGAAGCTCGCGCAGGGTGCGGATGTCCGAGGTGAGGCGCAGCAGCAGGTCGCCGGAGCGGTGCTCGTCGTGGAAGGAGTGCGAGAGGCGCTGGACGTGGTGATAGACCTGGCGGCGCACTGCGGCCAGCATGCGCTGCCCGACGCCGTTGAGAAGATAGGTGTGACCGCAGCCGAACAGGCCGGTGAGCACCGCGATGCCGAGGATGCCGAGCGCGCACAGCGCCAGCAGCAGGTCGGTGTCGCCGGCGAGCCATGGCAGCGCGGCCAGCGAGTCCGCGGACTGCCCGGGCACCAGGATGGCGTCGAAGATCAGCTTCAGCGGCCACGGGCGCAGCAGCTGCATCAGCGTGACCCCGAGCATGCACAGCCAGCCGGCCAGGATCAGCCCGCGATAGGGGCGCAGATGGTGGCCGAAGTGGCGAAAGGCGCGCCGCAGCGGACCGCCGACCCGGCTTGCGTCCGCCAGGCTCACGCCTGCCACATCCGCTGGCGGGACAGCGCGGCGCCGGTGTGCAGGGCCGCGGCGGCGAACTGCTCGACGCGATCCAGGCCACCCAGGTCGATGGAGTGCGGGGCGCGGGCGCTCTCCGCGTGGGCAACAATCCAGGCGCCGAGTGCCTCCGGGCTGAGTTCGGCCGGGTGCAGCATGTCGAGGGCGCCGAGGTGCTGCAGGCGCTCGGCGCGGATCAGCTGCTCGCGGCGCGGCGCGACGCGGGGCACGATCAGCCCGGGGGTGCCGAAGGAGAGCAGCTCGCAGACGGTGTTGTAGCCGCCCATGGAGACGACGAAGGAGGCGTCGCGTATCAGCGCCGTCGGCTCGGGAACGAAGTCGGTGATCTCCATGTCGGTGCGCGAGCGCACGAGCTGCTCGAGGCGCTTGCGTGCGCCGTCTTTCATGAACGGGCCGGTGACCAGCAGGGCGCGCATGCCGGGGGGCAGCTCGGCCTGCGCGAACGCGTGGGCCAGGGCGTCGCCGTCCTGTCCGCCGCCGACCAGGCACAGCCCGAGGCGCTGGCGCGCCACGCCCGCGGCGGGCGCGGCGGCGTTCGGGTCGTCGAGACGCCGGCGCTGATCGAGGTAGCCGGTAAAGCGGATCTTGGCGGCCAGCTGCGCGGACACCTCGTATTCCTGGCGCAGGTCGTAGACGCGCGGGTCGCCGTAGACCCAGACCTCGTCGTAGAGATCGGCGACGGTCTGCTCGAAGCGATCGCGCAGCCAGTCGCGGCGCACGGCCCGGGGTTCGTCGCGCACGTCGCGCAGGCCCAGCACGCAGCGTACGCCGTCGCGGGCGCGCAACAGCCGCAGCATCCGGTCCAGTTCGCCGTTGACCCCGCGGGCCACGTTGTCGACCACCACCAGGTCCGGGTCGAAGGCGGCGACCGCGCCGCGGATGAGCTGCGAGCGCAGGTCCACCAGCTCGCCCAGGGCCATGCGCATGCGCCGGGCGTGGTAGCCGCCTTCCAGGTCCTTGCTGTAGGCGGGCAGGACCAGGCACTCGGTCCCGGGCGGCAGGGTGAAGCGGCCGACCTCGCTGGCGCCGGTGACCAGCAGCACATCGGCGTCCAGCGCCGGGCCGGTGAGCGCCTTGGCCAGCAGCAGATTGCGCCGCAGGTGGCCCAGGCCCATGGTGTCGTGGGAGTAGAGCAGCACCCGCGAGCGGGCACGGGGCGCACGGGCGTCCGCGCGCGAGGGGCCGCGCGCGGCCTCCAGACGGGGTCGCGCATCGATCACCTTGGCGCGGCCGCGGGTCTGGCCGCCGGGGGTCCTGGGAACGGTCATGGGATTGTTATCCACGCGAATCACCCTGCGCCTACTCTGAAGTTTCCGGGGCTTGCTCCTGATCAGGGGCAGGAGTCGTGCCAACCGGCGGGTAAGCGACGGGCAGCCGCGTAAGCCGATGATATTGATGAATATCATGTTCGAACTGTGACCCAGTCGCTGGGACGAAAACTGGGGACAAGGGGCGGGGGAAATCCCCCAGGGGCGGGCGAAAACCCGTTTGGATGGGAAAATTATCCCAACCAATCAGCGGCTTTATTGGATCGGGTGGGCGTGCCGCCGCGCGCCCGGGACTAGCGGCCGGGCGGCAGCACCAGCGGCACGATGTCGGGGTAGCGCGCGGCGAAGTGGACCGTGAGACCCTCGCGAATGTGGTCGGGCAGCTCCTCGAAGTCGCGGCGGTTGTCCTCGGGAAGGATCAGCTCGCGGATCCGCGCCCGGCGCGCCGCGATCACCTTCTCGCGGATGCCACCCACGGCCAGGACGTGCCCGGTCAGGGTCAGCTCGCCGGTCATTGCCAGCGGGCCGCGGGCCCGGCGCTGGCGGGCGAGCGAGAGCAGGGCGGTGGCCATGGTGACCCCGGCGCTCGGCCCGTCCTTGGGCGTGGCGCCCTCGGGCACGTGCAGGTGCACCGTGGCGGATTCGAAGTAGTTCGGGTTGGCGCCAAATTCGCTGAGGTGCGCGACCACATAGGAGTAGGCGATCTCGGCCGATTCGCGCATGGTCTCGCCGAGCCGCCCGGTCAGGCGGAAGCCGCGTCCCTTGGCGTGGACCCGGGTGGCCTCGACCGCCAGGGTCGCTCCGCCGAGCGCCGTCCAGGCCAGGCCGGTGACCACCCCGACACCGCTCAGCGGACGCTCGGGCTTGAACAGCGGCTTGCCCAGGTACTGCTGCAGGTTCTTGACGCCGATCCGCACCGCGCCCTTGCGGCCCTGGGCGAACTCGACCACCGCCTTGCGGCAGATCCTGCCGAGCTGCTTTTCCAGGGCACGCACGCCAGCCTCGCGGGCATAGCCCTCGGCCACCTGGCGCAGCGCCGCGTCGGTGACCTTGAGCTGGCTCGGGCGCAGCCCCGTGCGCTCGAGCTGCCG
>JBFKOE010000165.1:0-4379 GCA_041629015.1 Gammaproteobacteria bacterium | reverse complement strand
GTGGGGTCGCTGCGCTGGGCGAGCTCGTAGAGATCGGCCAGCCCGGCGGCCAGGCCGAGGTGCGGCAGGAGCAGCAGGCCGAGCAGGGCGCCTTGCGCGCATCCGCGCAGACTAATCCTCGCGGGCTCGCAGCACGCCCCGAGGCTCGGGCTCAAAAGACAAATTCCTGCGCCCGCGGCGCGTTGCTGAGCTCGGGCAGGTCGGTCTCGAACAGGCTGTCCGTGGCCCAGTCCTCTTCGCCGACGCGGGTGATCAGCAGTGCCTCGCGCACCGGCGAGCGTCCGATGATGGCAAACAGCCGGCCACCCACCGTCAGCTGCCGCTGGTAGTCCTCCGGGATGCTCTGTAGGGCTCCGGTGATGGCGATGGCATCGTACTGCCCCGCGCCCCAGCGGGTGGCGGCATCGCCGGTCTCCAGCCTGACGTTACCGACGTTTCGGGCCGCCAGCTTGGCCGTGGCGGACTGGGTGAAATCGGCGAGGATGTCGACGCTCACCACCTCGGCGCCGAGCTCGGCGAGGCAGGCGGTGATGAAGCCGCTGCCGGTGCCCACCTCGAGGATCCGGTCGCCCGGCCTGAGGCGCAGCGCCTGCAGCATCCTGCCCTCGACGTTCGGGGTCATCATCACCTGGCCGTGGCCGAGGGGGATCTGGGTGTCGGCGAATGCGATCCGGCGATGCTCCGGCGGCACGAACTCCTCGCGCGGCACCTTGAACAGGACGTCGAGCACCGCCTGATCCAGCACCTCCCAGGGGCGAATCTGCTGCTCGATCATGTTGAATCGGGCCTGATCCACGTTCAGTTCGCTCATCGCAGGCGGGCCTTTTGCAGTATATGCGGAAATTCTGAAATGCCGATTTGAGGGCACTAAAGGGTACGGGGTTTGGGGTTGGGTGACAAGGCGCCGCGGGGCCTGCCGCGACGCCGGTCCGCGAGCGCGCTCGGCGGCTCGAATGCCCCGCCGCAGGCGGGCTGCGGCAAGTTGCAAAGGCCGGGCCGCTCGGCTAGGGTTCGGGTACCGCGAAGCGCAATGCGGCGCGGTTCCGCGAGCTGGGGGTGCTCCACGGTCGGAGCTGAGAAAGACCCTTGGAACCTGAACTGGTTAGTGCCAGCGTAGGGAAGCTCACTGACACTCAGGGCGTGCTTTCTCCCCCCGCAGCGAACTGATGGCGGAGCGATCCGCCGCCGCGCATTTGCACCCGCCGCCAGCCTGAGGTATCGAGCATGAGCGCCATCCCGGACGAATTCCTGCAGCAGACCGCGCGCCTCTCCGAGGAAGTCACGCGACCGTTTCCCGGCTCGCGCAAGATCTACGTCAGCGGCTCGCACCCCGGCGTGCGCGTACCCATGCGCGAGATCGAGCAGTCGCCCACCCGCGCCAATGAGGGCCTCGAGGAAAACCCGCCGATCTACGTCTACGACACCTCCGGCCCCTACGGCGAGGCGGGGGCGCGCATCGATCTGCTCAAGGGCCTGGCGGATGTGCGCGGCGCCTGGATCGAGGCCCGTGGCGACACCGAGCAGCTGGACGGACCGAGCTCGAGCTACGGCGCCCGGCGCCAGGCCGACCCCGCGCTGGCGAAGCTGCGCTTTGCGCACATTCGCAGACCGCGCCGGGCCAGGGGCGATGCCAACGTCACCCAGATGCACTACGCGCGGCGCGGCGAGATCACGCCGGAAATGGAGTTCTGCGCCATCCGCGAGAACCAGCGGCTCGACGAGCTGCGCGCGGATCCGCGCTACGCGCGCCTGATCCGCCAGCACCCCGGCCAGTCCTTCGGCGCCGCGCTGCCCGAGCGGATCACCGCGGAGTTCGTGCGCGCCGAGGTCGCGGCGGGGCGCGCCATCATTCCCGCGAACATCAATCACCCGGAACTCGAGCCCATGATCATCGGGCGCAACTTCCGCACCAAGATCAACACCAACATCGGCAACTCCGCGGTGAGCTCCTCGATCGCCGAAGAGGTGGAGAAGATGGTGTGGTCGGCCCGCTGGGGCGGCGACACCCTGATGGATCTCTCCACCGGCAAGAACATCCACGAAACCCGCGAATGGATCCTGCGCAACGCGCCGATGCCCATCGGCACGGTGCCGATCTATCAGGCGCTGGAGAAGGTCGACGGCCGTCCCGAAGAGCTGAGCTGGGAGCTGTTTCGCGACACCCTGATCGAGCAGGCCGAGCAGGGCGTGGACTATTTCACCATCCACGCCGGCGTGCGCCTTGCCTACGTACCGCTGACCGCCGAGCGGTTGACCGGGATCGTATCGCGCGGCGGCTCGATACTCGCCAAGTGGTGCCTGGCGCACCATCGCGAGAATTTTGTCTACACGCACTTCGCCGAGATCTGCGAGATCATGAAGGCCTACGACGTCTCCTTCTCGCTCGGCGACGGGCTGCGCCCGGGCTGCATCGCGGACGCCAACGACGAGGCGCAGTTCGCGGAGCTGCGCACCCTCGGCGAGCTCACCGCGATCGCCTGGCAGCACGACTGCCAGGTGATGATCGAGGGCCCCGGACACGTGCCGCTGCAGATGGTCAAGGAGAACGTGGAGCGCGAGCTCGCGGACTGCTACGAGGCGCCCTTCTACACGCTCGGTCCGCTGGTCACCGATATCGCGCCCGCCTACGATCACCTCACCAGTGCGATCGGCGCGGCCAACATCGGCTGGTACGGGACGGCCATGCTCTGCTACGTGACGCCCAAGGAGCACCTCGGCCTGCCGGACAAGAAGGACGTGCGCGACGGCATCATCGCCTACAAGGTAGCCGCCCATGCCGCCGATCTCGCCAAGGGCCTGCCGGGGGCGCAGCTGCGCGACAACGCCCTGTCCAAGGCGCGCTTCGAGTTTCGCTGGGAGGACCAGTTCAACCTTGCGCTGGACCCCGAGCGCGCGCGCGAGTTCCACGACGCGACCCTGCCCAAGGAGGCGCACAAGGTCGCGCATTTCTGCTCCATGTGCGGCCCGGCCTTCTGCTCGATGAAGATCACCCAGGACGTGCGCGACTACGCCCGCGCCCACGGTTACTCCGAGCAGGAGGCGCTGCAGGCAGGCCTGCGGGAGAAGGCCGGCGAGTTTCGCGCCAAGGGCGGGGAGATCTATCGCGAGGTCTGAGGCGCGCGCGGCGACGGGATCTGGCGCGCGGAACCGGCCTCCTAGCCCGCCTACACTGCTCGGCGTGAGGCGGTCGAAGCGAAAGATCCGGCGGCGCGTACTGCGCTGGAGCACCACGCTCCTCGGGCTGGTGCTGGTGCTGAGCCTCGCCCCGGTCGCGTGCATGCGCTGGGTCGATCCGCCGACCTCGGCCTTCATGATCGCCCATCGGCTGAGCGGGGGCGGCAGCCCGGTCCACCACCGCTGGGTGGACCGCAACCAGATGGCGCCCGCGATCCAACTCGCCGTGGTGGCCGCCGAGGACCAGAAGTTCGCCTATCACGGCGGCTTCGATTTCGACTCCATCCGCGATGCCTTGGTCGATCGCGGGCGCGGCGAACCGCTGCGCGGCGCCAGCACCATCTCCCAGCAGACCGCCAAGAACCTGTTCCTGTGGCAGGGTCGCAGCTTCCTGCGCAAGGGTCTGGAGGCGTGGTTCACGGTCTTGATCGAGGCCCTTTGGCCCAAGACCCGCATCCTCGAGGTCTACCTCAACGTGGCCGAGTTCGGCCGTGACGTCTACGGAGTCGGCGCCGCGGCCGAGCGCTTCTTCGGCAAGACGCCGGGCGCGCTCGACGACTGGGAGGCCTCCATGCTCGCTACCGTGATGCCCAGCCCGCGGCGCATGGACGCGCGTCGTCCCTCGCCCTACATGTACACCCGCAGCCGCTGGGTGCGGGTGCAGATGCGGCGGCTGCGTGCCGAAGGCATGGCCCGGGCGCTCGATCTCGGGCGCTGAGTATCGCCCGTCCTAGTCGGCGTCGAGCGCCCGCCGCAGGCGCAGCATGCGCAGCACCCAGTAGCAGGAGAGCGCGGCGAGCAGATGCTTGACGGTGTGGCCGCTCAGCCACCCGCCCACTTCCCAGAGCCCGCGGTCGAGGAACTCGAACAGCTTGGCCAGCCCGTACCATCCCAAGGCGATGAGCAGGTCCGCGCGGCGCGTGTAGCGCGCGGGGTAGAAAAACAGCAGGGTGGGTATCAGCAGCAGGGGCAGGAACTGGACCAGCGCATAGGGGCGCAGGTCGCCGGCGCCGGCCCGTTCGCCGAGGTGCCAGTAGACGACGCTGCCGATCCCCAGCACGAGCAGCGCGACGAGCACTCGCGCGCTGTGGCGCGTGCCGGCGCACTCGCCGATCAGCGCGGCGAGCAGCGCCATGATCGCCATCGCCATCGGCAGCCGGTCCCAGACCAGCGTGTCGTTCCCGGGCGCAAGGTGATACCAGCCC
>JBFKOE010000164.1:0-4391 GCA_041629015.1 Gammaproteobacteria bacterium | reverse complement strand
GCTCGAGGCCTGGAACCGCAACAAGGAGAACAGCCGGGCCTGGCTGGCGCTGAACATGATGAACGAGGCGCGCACCGGCTTTCGCGCCTTCAACGAGGGCGACCGCGAGGTGGGACGGGAGATCGACTTCGTCGCCCTGCGTCAGGCACTGGCCGTCGGCGCGCCCTGGACCGACCAGCTGATCGAAAGCCTCGTCCCCAAGCCCAAGGGCTGAGCGACGGAGTAGGCGATGAGCGAGGCGCCACTGAGAGTCTGGCTGGAGCACGAGGGGCAACTCTTGCGCCTGCGGCTGAACCGCCCCAAGGCCAACATCGTCGACGCGGCCATGATCGGCGCCCTGCACGATGCGCTGGAGGCCCACGCCGGGCTCGATCGCCTCAAGGGCGTGCTGCTCGATGCCGAGGGCCCGCACTTCAGCTTCGGCGCCAGCGTCGAGGAACATCTGCCCGGGCATTGCGCGCAGATGCTGCGCAGCCTGCACGAGCTGGTGCGCGCGATGCTCGATTTCCCCGCCGCGATCCTGGTCGCCATCCGCGGCCAGTGCCTGGGCGGCGGACTGGAGGTGGCCTGCGCGGGGGATCTGCTGTTCGTTGCGCCGGATGCCGGGCTCGGCCAACCGGAGATCCGGCTCGCCGTGTTCGCACCGGCCGCCTCCTGCCTGCTGCCCGAGCGCATGGGCGCCGCGCGCGCCAGCGACCTGCTGTTCTCGGGTCGCGTGATCGGGGGCGAGGAGGCGCTGGACATGGGGCTGGCGAACTTTTCCGCCGCCGACCCCGAGGCTGAGGCGCTGGCCTACTTCGAGGCCAACCTGGCGCCGCACAGCGCCAGCTCGCTGCGCTACGCGGTGCAGGCAGCGCGGGCCGGCACGGCCGATCGCGTGAAGGACAAGCTCGAGCGCGTCGAGCAGCTTTACCTCGGCGGGCTGATGAGCACCCGTGATGCGGTCGAAGGGCTGGAGGCCTTCATCGCGAAGCGCGCGCCGAAGTGGGAGAACCGTTGAGATGAGCACCGCCGAGATCGTCAAGCGCTGCGAGGCGCTGTACGAGGACCTGAACTTCACCGCCGCGCGGGAGTGGAAGGCCGCGAAGCCCGGGCGCAAGGTCGTCGGCTTCCTGCCCATCTACGTGCCCGAGGAACTGATCCACGCCGCGGGCATGCTGCCGCTCGGGATCATGGGCGGGGGTGATGCGCTCGAGGTGATCCACGGCGATGCCTACTACCAGAGCTACATCTGCCGCATTCCGCGCTCGACCATCGAGCTGGGGATCACCAAGCGCCTCGATTTCGTCGACGGCATGCTGTTCCCCAGCACCTGCGATGTCATCCGCAACCTCTCGGGCATGTGGAAGCTGATGTTCCCCGACGTCTACGTCCGCTACGTGGACGTGCCGCAGAACTTCCGCGACGACGTCGGCGGCGAGTTCTACGCGGCCGAGATGCGCGAGATGCTGGAAGGGCTGGGCGAGCTCGCCGGCCGCGAGGTGAGCGAGGAGGACGTGCGCCGCTCGATCGGGCTCTACAACGAGAACCGCGAGCTGATCCGCACCCTCTACCGGCTGCGCTCCGAGGAGCCCTGGAACGTGCCGACCTCCGAGGCCTACCTGCTCATGCGTGCCGGGCTCAACCTGCCGGTCGAGGAGCACAACGCGATGCTGCGCGAGTATCTCGAGGCGGCGCGCGCCGAGCAGCGCCAGATGCGCGACAACTGCCGCGTCATCATCAACGGCTCTTTCTGCGAGCAGCCGCCGCTCAACCTGATCAAGTCGATCGAGATGGCCGGCTGCTACGTGGTCGATGACGACTACGTGCTCGGCAACCGCATGATCGATCAGGACATCCCGCTCGAAGGCGACCCGGTGCTCAACCTCGCCCGGGCCTTCCTGCACCATTCGGTCGACTCGGCCTGCAAGTTCACCGAGCGCGAGGAGGAGATGGGGAAGGGGCTGCTCGAGGCCATCCGCGAGCACAGGGCCGAGGGCGTCATCTTCGCGGCGCCGAGCTTCTGCGATCCCGCGCTGCTCTGGCGCCCCATGCTCGCCGATCGCATCGCCGAGCAGAACGTGCCCTATATCTCGTTCAAGTACGCGGAGAACTCGGGTCAGATGGCGCCGATCCGCGAGCAGGCCGGTACGTTCGCCGACTCGATCAAACTCTGGAGCTGACCATGGCGAATCAAGCACAGTCCGACGTAATCAAAGAACCGTCGATGATCATGCAGAAGCAGCTCATTGCCGGCAACTACGACGCGCTGACCTCGGCCAGCGAGACCGGCCGCAAGGTCGTCAGCACCTTCGTGCCGGGAAACCTCAACGAGTTGGTGCGCTGCTTCGACATGCTGAACAACCTGCCCGAGATCAACGCGATCAACAACGGCATGCGCAAGAAGAGCGGGGGGATGATCCTCGACGCCGAGAAACACGGGCACTCGGAAGACGTCTGCACCTACGTCAAGGCCGACATCGGCATGCTCTCCTCGGGCAACATCGCCCCGAACGGCAAGCCCATGCCGCGCCCCGACCTGCTGCTGCTCTCCTACACCGGCTGTTACACCTTCATGAAGTGGTTCGAGCTGCTGCGCCACGAGTACAAGTGCCCGACCGTGATGCTGCAGGTGCCCTACCAGGGCGACGGCAAGATCACCCGGAACATGGTCGAGTACATCGTCAAGCAGCTCAAGGAGACGGTCATTCCCACCATGGAGGAAGTCTCCGGGGTGAAGTTCGACATCGACCGGCTGCGCGAGATGCTCAAGCTCTCCGCCACGGCCGAGGACAACTTGGTCTGGGTGCTGGAGTCGGCCAAGCACAAGCCCACGCCCATCGATGCCTACTTCGGCGCGGTCTACTACATGGGCCCGATCTTCACGGCATTTCGCGGCACCAGGGAGGCGGTCGAGTACTACGACCTGCTGCGCGGCGAGATCGAGGAGCGCATCCGCAAGGGCCAGGGACCGATCACGCCCGAGGGCGAGCAGCGCGAGCAGAAGTACCGCCTCGTGGTCGAGGGCCCGCCCAACTGGACCAGCTTCCGCGAGTTCTGGAAGCTGTTCTACGACGAGGGCGCGGTGGTGGTGGCCAGCACCTATTCCAAGGTCGGCGGACTCTACGACCAGGGCTTCCGGCACAACCCGGACAACCCGCTGGAGTCGCTCGCCGAGTACTGCCTGCAGTGCTACACCAATAACAACATGCCCCAGCGCGTGGCCCTGATCGAGAAGTACATGAAGGAGTACGAGGCCGACGGCTTTCTCACCAACTCCATCAAGAGCTGCAACAGCTTTGCGGCAGGCGAGCTGCTGATGATGCGCGAGATCGACAAGCGCACCGGCAAGCCGGGCGCATTCATCGAGTCCGACCTGGTCGACCCGCGCTACTTCTCGCACGCCAACATCAAGAATCGCCTGGAGAGCTATTTCCAGATGATCGATCAGCGTCGCCGCGGCGCGAGCCACGCGGCCTGAGGGAGCGCGAGATGAAATGCTTCATCGGCATCGACCTGGGCTCGACCACCACCAAGGCGGTGGTGATGGACGAGGCAGGCCAGCAGCTCGGGCGCGGGATCACCAACTCGCGCTCCAACTACGACACCGCGGCCGCCGTTTCCAAGCAGGAGGCGTTCATCGACGCGCGCCTGACGCTGTTTCGGCGCGGCCTGGACAAGTTCGCCGGCCTGGAGGGTAAGGTCGAGGAGCTGCTCTCCGGCCTGGAGCGCAACTTCCGGCTCGAGCAGTTCCTCGAGCAACTCAAGGACCTGCAGGACACCTGTGCCAAGAACGCCGAGGACGCCCGCTTCAAGGACATCCGCTCAGCCCTGAACCAGGCGATCGACGAGACCTTCGGCAAGCTGCGCGAGTCGCTGCGCTCGCTGTACGCCCCGGGCGCGGAGCGCAAGTCGGATTTCTTCCGCGACCTGGCGGGCTCCCAGTACATGCAGCTCGCCGAGGCGGTGGCGGGCGACGCGGGCGTGCCTTACGAGGCCATGCTCAACGTCTACGACAAGTCCATCATCGAGGTCGAGAACCGCCCGCCGGCGGGTGACATGGACGGCAAGTTCATGCGCGCCCTCCACCGGGTGATGAGCGAGGAGAAGCACGATTTTCGCGTCGACGAGCAGACCGTCGCCGAGCCGATCCGTTCCGCGCTAGACGTCGAGATCGAGGAGACCTACGTGGTGGGCACCGGCTACGGCCGGGTGCGGCTGCCGTTTCCCAAGGAGCACATCCGCTCCGAGATCCTGTGCCACGGCCTGGGTGCGCACCTCATGTACCCGAACACGCGCACCGTGCTCGATATCGGCGGTCAGGACACCAAGGGCATCCAGATCGACGACCAGGGCATCGTGGTCAACTTCCAGATGAACGACCGCTGCGCGGCGGGCTGCGGGCGCTATCT
>JBFKOE010000163.1:0-4447 GCA_041629015.1 Gammaproteobacteria bacterium | reverse complement strand
GAGCGTCATGGGACTCGATCGGCGCGCGGCCTGCGTGGTCAGCGGCGACACCACCGCGCGGCGCAAGCCCGACCCCGACCCGCTGCACCACGCCTGCGAGCTGCTGCGGGTCGATCCGCGCGAGTGCGTCTACATCGGTGACGCCGAGCGCGACATCCTCGCCGGCAGGCGCGCCGGCATGTGCACCCTGGTCGCGCTGTTCGGCTACATCGACACCCATGAGCAGCCCGAGCAGTGGGGCGCGGACGGGCTGATCCGCACGCCGCCGGAGATTCTGGACTGGATCACCGCCCATGCCTGAGCTCGCGCCCTGGCTGATTCCGCTGATGGCGCTCGGCATCGGGCTGGCGGTCGGGCTGCTGATCGGGCTCGCGCGGGTCGCCGACAAGCGGGCGAGCATCGCCGCGCTCGAGACCGAGCTCGAAGGCGAGCGGCAGCGCTCCGCGGAACGCCTGGCGACCATCGAGCAGGCCCGCCGGCAGCTCGGCGAGTCCTTCGAGGCGCTCTCGACCAGGGCGCTGCGGCACAACAGCGAGCAGTTCCTGCGCCTGGCGCAGGAGAACCTCAAGCAGTACCAGGTCCAGGCGCAGGCCGACCTCACCCAGAAGGAGAAGGCGATCGAGGGCCTGGTCGGGCCGATCCGCGAGACCCTGGAGAAGACCGAGCGCCAGATCCGCCAGATGGAGACCGAGCGCAAGGAGGCCGAAGGCTCCCTGCGTGCCTACCTCGAGGGCATGACCCGCACCCAGCAGCAGCTCGAGGTCGAAACCCGCAAGCTGGTCCAGGCCCTGCGGCGCCCCGAGGTGCGCGGCCAGTGGGGGGAGATCACCCTGCGGCGGCTCGCGGAGCTGGCCGGGATGGTGGAGCACTGCGATTTCTTCGAGCAGGAGACCCGCGCCGCGGAGGACGGCCCGCTACGCCCCGACATGGTGATCCGCCTCCCCGACCGCCGCGAGATCGTGGTCGACGTCAAGACCCCGCTCGACGCCTATCTCTCGGCGGTGGAGACCAGCGACGAGGCCGAGCGCGGGCGCCACCTAGCCCACCATGCCCGCAAGGTCCGCGAGCGCATGCGCGAGCTGGCGAGCAAGAGCTACTGGGCCCAGTTCCGCGAGGCGCCGGACTTCGTCGTGCTCTTTATCCCCGGCGACCAGTTCCTGAGCGCGGCCCTGGAGCGCGACCCGGGGCTGCTGGAGGATGCGCTGCGCAGCAAGGTGGTTCTGGCGACCCCGAGCAGCTTCATCGCCCTGCTGCGCGCGGTGGCCTACGGCTGGCGCCAGCAGACCGTGGCCGAGAACGCCGAACGCATCCGCGAGCTGGGCGACGAACTCTACCGGCGCCTGGCGACCTTCACCGAGCACCTCGCCAAGCTTGGCCGCAGCCTCGGCTCGAGCGTCGATGCCTACAACCGTGCGGTCGGGTCGCTGGAGCGGCAGGTGCTGCCGGGGGCGAGGCGCTTCGGCGAGCTCGGCATCAGCGGCAAGAAGGAGCTCGAGGCGCTGGAGCCGCTGGAACGGGCGGTGCGCGGCGTCGAGAAGGGGGACCAGGGATAAGGTTGGAACGTTGCTCGCCTCGAAAGCGCGGCTGAGCGATCGTTGCCCCTCGCGCCCCTAGCGGTTGATGATGCGCTTGCCCTCCTCGTACATCTCCTTGCCTTTTTCCATGGCCTCGCGGGTCTTCTCCGTAACCGGGTGCTCGGCGAATGGGTTGCTGAGCAGCGGCTGGCCCTTGCCGATATTGACGCCCAGCCACAATCCGATCAGCACGCCGATCGCCAGGCCGAACACCATGAACTTGAAGCTCTTCATTGACCGCCCTCCGGGGTAGCACGACGCGCAACGCTAGGCTAGCACACCGCCCGGCGCGGTTCGTGGCCCGCCACGCATGGGCTACAATCCGCAACCGCCGCGCCCCGCCCCAGATTCCTTCGAGGTGACACACCAATGGAGCTCGATGCCCGCTACTCGCCCGCGCCCGACCTGCTCGCCGGTCGCGTCGTGCTGATCACCGGTGCCGGCGACGGGCTGGGGCGCGCGGCCGCGCTCGCCTGCGCCGCGCACGGCGCCACGGTGGTGTTGCTGGGGCGAACGGTGCGCAAGCTGGAGCGCACCTACGACGCCATCGCCGAGGCCGGTGGCCCGCAGGCGGCCATCTACCCGATGAATCTCGAGGGCGCCGCACCCAAGGATTACCAGGACCTAGCGGGCACCCTGGGCACGGAGTTCGGGCGTCTCGACGGACTGGTGCACAATGCCGGCATGCTCGGCGTGCTGACACCGCTCGATCACTTCGACGTCGAGCTCTGGTTCAAGGTCGTGCAGGTCAACCTGAACGCGCCCTTCCTCCTGACCCGCGCCTGCCTGCCGCTGCTACGCACCGCGCCCGATGCCGCGGTGGTGTTTCTCGCCGACCGCGTGGGTACTCGGGGTCGCGCCTACTGGGGCGCCTACGCGGCGAGCAAGGCGGGCGCCGCAGGCCTGATGCAGGTGCTCGCCGACGAGCTCGAGGCCAACACCGCGGTGCGGGTCAACGGCTTCGATCCGGGCGTGGTGGACACCGCGCTGCGCCGCCAGGCCTACCCGGGCGAGAATCCGCGCGCCAATCCGCGCCCGGAGAGTGTCATGCCCGGGCTGCTGTACCTGCTCGGCCCCGACTCGCGCGGCGTGCGCGGGCAGATCTGCACCATCGCTGCCCCCGCCTGAGCGGCGACGCATTCCCGGCGCCGGCGGCAAGCTCTTTCCGCCGGCGGCATGCCGGGTTTTTGACCTTGCCGCCTAAACGCTTGAACTGCGTTGTGTAACTTCCTGTTCTTTATGCCTTTTATATTCTTCGCCGAGTTGGCACGATGTTCGCAATGCTGGAGCCAAGTTTCGCATTGCGGAGCAGGACATGGCTTACGAACCGATACCCAGCCGATTCGGTGCCGTTGAAAGCGGTCAGGCCGCGGCGCTCTCGAGCGTCGCCGCGCCGATGCTCGGGCGCGCGCTGGAGCTCATCAGCCTGCTGCAGACCTCGCTCGACCCGCAGCGCGTGATCGAGATCTTCGCCCGCGAGCTGCGCGCGAGCGTGCCCTTCGAGGGACTGCGCTACCACAACGCCGAGCTCAACCTGCTGCTGCAGATCGATCAGTCGGCCGCGCACACCTGCAGCTACAAGCTGACCCTGGAGAACGAGCCGCTCGGGGAGATGCAGCTATGGCGTCGCCAGCGTTTCAGCCCGGCGGATCTCGCCGCGCTCGAGCATCTGCTGTGCAGCCTGATGTATCCGCTGCGCAACGCACTGGCGCATCAGAAGCTGCTCAACCACGCGCAGCTCGATCCCCTTACTCAGGTGCGCAACCGCTCCTCGCTGGATGCCGATCTGGAGCGCGAGGTGCGCCTGGCCCAGCGCCACGCCACAACCTTTTCCCTGATCATCATGGACCTGGATCACTTCAAGCGGATCAACGACACCTACGGCCACGTGGTCGGCGACCGGGTGCTCAAGACCTTCACCCGCCGCGTCGGCAACTGCATCCGCAACACCGACCTGCTCTACCGCTTCGGTGGCGAGGAGTTCGTGGTGCTGCTGCCGAACACGCCGCTCGTTGGCGCCCAGGAGCTCGCCGAACGCATTCGCCACGCGGTCGGCGAGAATCCGATCGCCCACGGCGAGTTGGAAATCGCCTTGACGGTGAGCCTCGGCGTCGGCGCCCTTGCCAGCGCCGAGGGCGCCGAGCGCCTCTTCGACCGCGCCGACGCGGCACTCTACGAGGCCAAGCGCGAGGGCCGCAACCGCACGATCGTCGCCGCCTGAGCGGCGGGCGAGCGCAGCCACCGATCGCATGGCGAAGAAGGGCCGCGGCGGCGGGTCCGCCAACCGCGACATCACGCCAAGGCCGCCCCCCTTTCCCGGAGCAGCTCGCGCAGCAGCGAGCGGTGACAGCGCGCCTCCTCGGCGCAGTAGCAGCCGATGGAGAAATCGGTCTGGTGCGAGAGCGCGGCGAGCAGGTCGAGCGTGCGCGCAGGGTCCCCGGTCTTCATCTGCGCGCGATACCGGCGGGCGAAAGCCTTCCACCGTGCCTCGCTTTCCGCAGCCCGACCGTCCTTGATGAGCTCCGGCTCCGGCGCGAGCACCGGCAGCCAGGTGTCGAGAAGATCGCGCGCGGCATACTCGCTCTTGGGCACGCCTCGCGGCAGGAAGCGCACCGCACCGATGCGCAGCCCCTCGCCCGCGGCGCGCGCGGATCCGAGTCGAACGATGCGAATGGCCATGAGTCGCGTGCCCGTGCGGCGGAGCCATGCTCTCCCATCAAAGGGTAGACCCGCTGCGACCCGTTGCGCCGCACAGCCTCCGCGCGGGCGACGCGAGGGTATGATGTCGGCCACCGCGGCCGCGCCAGACGGGATGTGCCAATGGCAGAGAACGACAGCACCACCATCGAGCAGACCGTGCTCGTGCTCCAGGG
>JBFKOE010000162.1:0-4447 GCA_041629015.1 Gammaproteobacteria bacterium | reverse complement strand
GGCGAACCCGTTCTACCTCGATCTCGGATTCAGCAAGGACGAGATCGCCAGCGTGGCCAAGATCTTCGGCTTCTTCATGCTGCTGGCCGGCTCGGCCCTCGGCGGGCTGCTGGTGGTGCGCTACGGGATCCTGCGCCCGCTCCTGCTGGGCGCCATGCTGGTGGCGGCGACCAATCTGCTGTTCGCCATGCTGGCCGAGGCTGGCCGGGACCTGACCCTGCTCGCGCTGGTGATCAGCGCCGACAACTTGAGTGGTGGGCTCGCCACCGCGGCCTTCGTCGCCTGGCTCTCCTCGCTCACCAACACCGCCTATACCGCCACCCAGTACGCCCTGTTCAGCTCGCTCATGACCTTGCCCGCCAAGCTGCTCGGCGGGTTCTCCGGGGTGATCGTCGAGGGCCACGGCTACTACAGCTTCTTCGTCTACGCGGCCCTGATCGGCCTGCCGGCAATCCTGCTGGTGCTGTACCTGCTGCTGCGGGCGGAGCCGGCGCCGCGCGCGGTCACCGCGCCGAGTTCAGGCGAGAGCCGCTGATGCCGGTCGAGGGGACCCTGGCGGCCGCCTTTCTGGTCGGGCTGCTGGGCGGGGTCCATTGCCTGGGGATGTGCGGCGGGATCGTCGGCGCCCTGACCCTGGGACTGCCCGCGCAAGGCGCCGGCCGCGCGCGGCGGACGCTGGCCTACCACCTCGCCTACAACCTCGGGCGGATCGCGAGCTACGGCCTGCTGGGGGCGCTGTTCGGGGGCCTGGGACTGCTGCTTGCCGGGATGCTGCCGGTGCGCTCCGCCCAGACCCTGCTGCAGGGCCTGGCGGCGATCCTGCTGCTGGCCCTGGGGCTCTATCTCGGCGGTTGGTGGCAGGGCCTCGTGCGCCTCGAGCAGGCGGGCGCCACCGTATGGCGCCGGCTGGAGCCGCTCGGTCGGCGCCTGCTGCCCATCCGTAGCCTGTCCGCCGCGCTGCTCGCCGGCGGCCTGTGGGGCTGGCTGCCCTGCGGCCTGGTCTACAGCGTGCTGGCGTGGTCGGCGGTCGCGGGCGGGCCTGGCGAAGGCGCCGCGCTCATGCTGGCCTTCGGTCTCGGCACCCTGCCGGTGATGCTCGCCACCGGCCTGTTCGCCTCGCGGCTCGCCGCGCTGACCCGCAGCCGCGGCGTGCGCCAGCTGGCCGGGCTGCTGGTGTTCGCGCTGGGTGCGCTGCTGCTGTTCAACGCCCTGGGAGTCGTCGGCCCGCATCGGTAGCGCCGGGGCGCCGCGGCTGGGCCGCGAGCACGGCCGGGCGATTGCCCGCGAATCGGGGCGGTGCTACGGTTGCATCCGCTCAATCCGGAACGAAGGGGAAATCGATGCGGCTCGTTCTCGCCCTGCTGCTGCCCTGGTTGCAGTTCTTCACCATCGGTCGGCCGGTCGCGGGCATCATCTGCCTGGTGCTGCAGCTGACCGTGATCGGCTGGATCCCGGCGGCGATCTGGTCGGTCTACGCGCTGAGCCAGTACAAGACGGATCGCAAGATCGAGCGGGCGCTGGGCAGCCGAGAGGAGGGTTGAGCGATGCGCGGATCGAGGCTGCAAGGGCTGATCCCGGCACTATCCCTGGCGGCGGCCGCGCTGCTCGCCAGCGGCTGCCAGAGCGCCTACTACAAGACCATGGAGCAGTTTGGCGTGCACAAGCGCGACATCCTGGTCGATCGCGTCGAGGAGGCGCGCGATGCCCAGGGTGAGGCCCGCGACCAGTTCCGCTCGGCCCTGGAGCGGTTCAACGCCGTTCTCGGCGTCGAGGGCGGTGAGCTACAGGAGAAGTACGAGCAGTTGCGCGCGGAGTTCGAGCGCAGCGAGTCCAGGGCCGAGGCGGTGCGTTCGCGCATCACGGCCGTGGAGGACGTGGCCGAGGCGCTGTTCGAGGAGTGGGACGATGAGCTCGCCCAGTACAGCGACTCGCGCCTGCGCGCCACCAGCGCGCGCAAGCTCAGGGCGACGCGCTCCCAATACACCCAGCTGATCGGCGCCATGCGCCGCGCCGAGTCGCGGATCGAGCCGGTGCTGGCCGCCTTTCGCGACCAGGTGCTGTTTCTCAAGCACAACCTCAATGCCCAGGCGGTGGCGTCGCTGAAGGGCGAGCTGGCAAGCGTCAAGTCCAACGTCGCCAGCCTGATACGCGACATGGAACGCTCGATCCGCGAGGCGGACAGCTTCATCGAGGCGATGGCGAGCGGTTGAGTGCCGGCGCCGGGCGCGTCCAGCAGAGGGGATCCATGGAACTGAAGATACTGCTCACGGTGTTCGTCACCGTGTTCATCGCCGAGTTGGGCGACAAGACCCAGCTCGCCACCCTGCTGTTCGCCGCCGACAAGGAGGTCAGCAAGTGGACGGTGTTCATCGGCGCCTCGCTGGCGCTGATTCTCACCTCGGCGATCGGCGTGCTGGCCGGCGGCACGGTGGCCAACTACGTCAGCCAGCGCCACCTGTCCTGGATCGCCGGCGCCGGGTTCATCCTGATCGGCGTCTGGACGCTGCTGCGCGCCTGAGAGCATCCCCGTGGCCGATCAGGACCAGGATCTGGCCGGGGCCCGGTTCGGCTACGCCCTGCCGGTGCGCTTCGCCGACACCGACTGCCAGGGCCACGTTTACTTCTCCAACTACCTGGTGTTCTGCGACGAGGCGATGTCGGCCTACCTGCGCGAGATCGGCTGCGGCTGGCAGCGCCTCGCCGAGCTCGGCATGGAGTTCTTCTTCGTCGACTGCGGCTGCCAGTTCAAGGGCAGCGCGCGGTTCGAGGACCGCTTGACGGTGCGGGTGGCGGTAACCCGCATGGGCAACACCAGCTTCACCACGCGCATGGCGATCTTCCGGGAGCGTTCGGCCGAGCCCATCGCCAGCGGATTCATCACCTCGGTTATGGTCGATCGCGCCACCCACGAGCCGACCGCGCTGCCGCCCGAGTTTCGCCAGGCCGTGGAGCGCTACCAGTCGGGCGACGCGCGCTAGGCGCGCTGGAAACGGTACAGCGCGACCTCGGCGAACAGGTTGGGGAACATCCGCATCAGCCGGTCGGTCTTGTGGTGGTTGTCCAGCATCGCCCGTTGCAGCACCCGCACGCGGTGCTCGCGGCACAGACGCTGGAAGTCGCGCACCGTGCACAGGTGGATGTTCGGCGTGTCGTACCACTGGTGAGGCAGGGCGTCGGAGACCGGCATGCGGCCGAACAGGCCGAGCTGCACGCGACATTGCCAGTGGCCGAAATTGGGAAAGGTCACGATACCCTGGCGGCCGACGCGAAGCATCTCGTCGATCACGCGGTGCGGGTGGCGCACGGCCTGCAACGTCTGGGTCATCAGCACGTAGTCGAAGGAATCGGCGTCGAAATCCGACAGACCCGCGTCCAGGTCGAGCTGCAGGACGTTGATCCCCGCCTCCACGCAGCGCTGGATGTTGCGCGCGTCGATCTCCAGCCCGTAGCCGCTGCACTCCCGCGTCTCCTGCAGGTGGCGCAGCAGCACACCCTCGCCGCAGCCGAGATCGAGCACGCGGCTGCCGGGCTCGATCCATTCGCTGATCAGGGCAAGGTCGGGGCGCAGCGCGCTCATGCGCCGGGCTCCTCGGCGACGCGGCGCAGATAGCCGCGCAGGATGTCGAAGTAGCGCGGAATAGGGACCAGGAAGGCATCGTGCCCGTGCTCGGCCTCGATCTGCGCGTAGGTCACGTCCTTGTCGCAGTCGAGCAGGGCCTTGACGATCTCGCGCGAGCGCGCCGGCGAGAACCGCCAATCCGTGGTGAAGGAGATCAGCAGGAACTTGGCGGTCACGTCGCGCAGCGCGCGCGCGAGATCGTGGTCGAAGTCCGCGGCCGGGTCGAAGTAATCGAGCGCCTTGGTCATGAGCAGGTAGGTATTGGCGTCGAAGCGCTCGACGAACGATCGTCCCTGGTGGCGCAGGTAGCTCTCGACCTGGAACTCGACGTCGAAACCGTAACTGATTCCGCCATCGCGCAGCTCGCGCCCGAATTTGTCGCCCATGCCCGCGTCGGACAGGTAGGTGATGTGGCCGAGCATGCGCGCCAGCATCAGGCCCCGCCGCGGCACCGCGCCGGCCTCGATGTAACGGCCTTCGTGGAAGTCCGGGTCCGACAGGATGGCCTGGCGGGCGACCTCGTTGAAGGCGATGTTCTGGGCCGAGAGCTTGGGTGCGGCGGCGATCATGATGGCGTGGCGAATGCGCTCGGGATAATCGATCGCCCACTGCAGGGCCTGCATTCCACCCAGGCTGCCGCCGATCACGGCGGCCCAGCGCGTAATTCCCAGCCGATCGGCCAGGCGCGCCTGGCTCTCGACCCAGTCCTTGACGGTCACGATCGGAAAGTCGGGCCCATAGACGCGGCCGGTTTCCGGGTTCACGCTCGTCGGCCCGGTCGAGCCCTTGCAGCCACCGAGGTTGTTGGGGCTGACGACGAAGAAGCGC
>JBFKOE010000161.1:0-4492 GCA_041629015.1 Gammaproteobacteria bacterium | reverse complement strand
CCGCGCGCACGGTGTAAACCCGGGGTCAAAGCGGGGCAGAATCGCCTTGGTCGCTCCGCTGGAGGACTGCGTCCAGGCGGCGGAGCGCATCCGCGAATTCGTCGCAAACCTTTAGCGCATGGCGGAATACGCCACCGGCATCGGGATGGAGAACCGTGGATGAATGACCTGCAGCAAGTGATCGAACAAGCATTCGAGCAACGCGCCGAATTCAATCCCCGCAACGCGCCGGCGGAGACGCGCGAGGCCGTGGACGCGGCCATCGCGATGCTCAACTCCGGCAAGGCGCGCGTAGCCGAGCCGCGCGGGGTTGGCGAGTGGGTCGTGAACGAGTGGCTCAAGAAGGCGGTGCTGCTCTCGTTCCGCCTCGAGGAGAATCGCTTGATCCATGGTGGCCACACCAACTACTACGACAAGGTGCAGTGCAAGTTCTCGCAACTCGGGCGTGCCGAGCTCGAGGCCTCCGGCGTACGCATCGTGCCGCCGGCCACCGCACGCCGCGGTGCCTACATCGCCCCCAACGTGGTGCTCATGCCCTCCTACGTCAACATCGGCGCCTATGTCGACAGCGGGACGATGGTCGATACCTGGGCCACGGTCGGATCGTGCGCGCAGATCGGCAAGAACGTGCACCTCTCCGGCGGCGTCGGCATCGGCGGCGTACTCGAGCCCTTGCAGGCCGCGCCGACCGTCATCGAGGACGACTGTTTCATCGGCGCGCGCTCCGAAGTGGTCGAGGGCGTGATCGTGGAGCGCGGCTCGGTCATCTCCATGGGTGTCTACATCGGGCAGAGCACCAAGATCTACAACCGCGAGACCGGCGAGATCAGCTACGGGCGCGTCCCGGCAGGCGCGGTGGTGGTCTCCGGAAACCTGCCGGCCGCGGACGGGTCGCACAGCCTCTACTGCGCGGTGATCATCAAACAGGTAGACGGCAAGACGCGAGCCAAGGTTGGAATCAACGAGTTGCTGCGCCTGGCCTAGACCCACCATGTCAAAGACCCTGGAGCTCGCCGAGGCGCTGATCGGGCGCCCGTCGGTCACACCCGACGATGCCGGATGCCAGGACCTGCTGGCCGAGCGGCTGCAGGCCGCAGGCTTCCGCGTCGAGCGCCTGCAGTTCGGTGAGGTTTCGAACCTCTGGGCGCGGCGCGGCGAGGAAGCGCCGCTGCTGGCCTTTGCAGGCCACACCGACGTGGTGCCGCCCGGCCCACTGGAACTGTGGAACTCGCCGCCCTTCGAGCCGAGCGTGCGCGACGGCCTGCTCTATGGCCGTGGCGCCGCGGACATGAAGGGCAGCCTCGCGGCGATGGTCACCGGCTGCGAGGAGTTTCTGCGCCATCATCCCGGCCACCGTGGCTCGATCGGCTTCCTCCTAACCAGCGACGAGGAAGGCCCCGCGATCGACGGCACCGCGCGAGTGATCGAGAACTTGCACGAGCGCTCCGAGCGCATCGACTGGTGCCTGGTCGGAGAACCGACCAGCGAGCAGCGGCTGGGAGACGTGGCGAAGAACGGCCGGCGGGGCTCGCTCAACGCGCTGATCGAGGTGCACGGCGTGCAGGGACACGTCGCCTACCCGCAGCGCGCGGACAACCCCGTGCATCGCTTCGCGCCCGCGCTTGCGGAACTGGCCGCCATGGAGTGGGATCGCGGCAACGACCATTTCCCTGCGACCAGCTTCCAGGTTGCGAATCTGCACGCCGGAACCGGCGCAGATAACGTGATCCCGGGCCGACTGCGAGCGCAGGTGAACTGGCGTTATTCCACCGAGCTGGATGCGGAAAGGATTCGCGAACGCCTGTGCGAGGTCCTCGATCGGCACCGTTTGCGCTACGAGCTCAGCTTCAAACCCGCGGGTAAGCCCTTTCTCACCGCACCCGGCGAGTTGACCGCCGCGGTGCAGGATGCCGTGCGCCAGAGCTGCGGCATCGACTGCCAGCTCTCCACGGCGGGCGGAACCTCGGACGGACGGTTCATCGCGCCCACCGGTGCACAGGTCGTCGAGATCGGGCCCGTCAACGCCACCATTCACAAGGTCAACGAGTGCGTGGCGGTCGCGGACCTGGACGCGCTCGCGGCACTCTATCGCACGCTGCTCGTACGCCTGCTCGCCTAGAACACTCGGCGCGTCCAGCCGCCCTCTCCAAGCAGCTCACGCACCCAGCGCCTGCGCGAGCTCGACCAGGTCATCGACGATGAACTCGTGGGTTCCCGCGGCGGGACGCCGGTCGCCTTTTGCCGGATGCTCGTAGGGGCGGTGCACGTAGGCCGTGGGCAGTCCCAGCCGCCGTGGCACGATCAGGTCATCCAGATGAGTGGCAACCATCATCACCTGCTCGGGATCGAGATCGAAAAAGCGGGGGCCGCTGAGGTAGGCCTCGGGATCGGGCTTGTAATGCCGGACCAGCTCGGCCGACAGGATGCAGTCCCAGGGCAGCGCGGCGTACTTGGCCAGGTTGGTCAGCAGGCTGAGGTTGCCGTTGGACATGGCGGCCAGCGTGAATCGGCCGCGCAGGCGGCTCAGCCCCTCTACCGCATCCGGCCAGGCGGGCAAACGATGCCAGGCGCGATTGAAGGCGTCGAGCTCCGCTTCCGCTAGCCCACGGATCCCGAAGCGCGGCAACAGGCGGCGAAGGGATTCGCGATGCAGCTCATCGAGCCGCATCCATTCGACCTCGCCCCGACGGACCCTATCCATCGACGGCTGGTACTCGCCGCGCCAGGCGTCGGCGAACGCCGCCCAGTCGACCTCGAGCCCATGACGAGCGCCGAGTTCGGTGCCCGCGGTGATGATGCCGGAACGCCAGTCGACGACCGTCCCGAACACATCGAACATCAGCAGTTGCATCTCGGATCTCCTTGATACGCTCCGTCCCAACGCAACGCTCTTCTCCGCCGCGCAACCGAAAAGCCGCTAAACGACGCCAACGCAGCCGGCTGACTCCTGGGTCAGTGACCGCCGTCCCCGGTCACCCGGTAGTTGGAGATCTCGATCAGATTGCGGTCGGGATCGCGCAAATAGACGGAGAGGAGCGGCCCGAGGGCACCGGTTCGCGCGCCCGGCCCATCGACGAGGGTGACACCCTTGGCCGCGAGCTCGGCGACCGCCTCCTCGAGCGGCGTTCGGGTCACGAAACACAGATCCGCCGACCCGGGGGTCGGGTGAGCGGCCTTGGGCTCGAATTCCTTTCCCGCCTGATGCAGGTTGATCTTCTGCTCACCGTAACGCAACGCGATTCGCCCGTCACCGAACACCTCGCGTTCCATGCCCAGGATCTCGGTGTAAAAGCGTACCGTGGTGGCGATATCTTCCACCGTCAGCACGAGATGATCGAGCGAATCGATCTTCACCGCCTCACCTCCTCTTGGCGCCGCCACGCCCCGCGATCAGGACGCCGAGCGCGAATCCCACCGCCAGGAGAAACACGATCAACAGGACGCGCGGCAGCGAGAACGACCACAGCAGGAACCGAATGTCGACCATGGTGGCATTCTGAACCGCGAACACCAGGACCGAGCCGAGCAGCACGAAGAGCGCGATTGCGCGTAGACGCCTCATAGACATTCCCTTCACTCAGTGGCGAAGAAATCTGGCACTCCCTCGAGAGCGAGCGCCGCCAGCCGCCCGCGCCCGCATTCTCGAACCTCAAGCTTAGAGGACCGTGCGCCGTTCCGGCACCCCGGAATGATCGCCGCGCGGATGATGGCAGCGAACCGTCACGCCCTCGGCGTCCCGCCTCGGCTCCGGGTAACGCTCCCGGCAGCTTTGATCAGCCCAGGGGCAGCGCGGGTGAAAGTGACATCCCGGCGGCGGCGCGCTCGGCGAGGGCGGGTCGCCCGCCACGCGCACGGGCTTGCCGCGGCGAACGGCATCGAGCATCGGCACGGCCGCCAGCAGCGCGAGCGTGTAAGGATGGCGCGGGCGTTCGAGCACGGCACGTACCGGCCCGCTCTCCACGATTCGGCCGAGATACATGACCGCGATCTCGTCGGCGATGTAGCCCACGACCCCGAGGTTGTGGGTGATGAAAAGGTACGAAAGCCGCTGCGCGCGCTGGATCGAACGCAGCAGATTCAGCACCTGCGCCTGCACCGACACGTCGAGCGCGCTGGTCGGCTCGTCACAGACCAGCAGACGCGGGCGTACGACCAGGGCGCGCGCGATACAGATCCGCTGGCGCTGCCCGCCGGAAAACTCGTGCGGATAGCGCCCCACTGCATCCGCCTCGATGCCCACCTGCTCGAGTGCGGCGGCGGACGCTCGTTCTCGCGGCCCGGCCGCATGGCCCTGGTTGCGCAACCCTTCGGCAACGATCTCGCCGACCGTCAGGCGCGGGTTCATAGAGGCGAACGGATCCTGAAAGACCATCTGCACCTGCCCGCGCAAGGCGGCGCGCCCGCGCCTCGCCATTTCGCCGACATCCGCGCCCTCCAAGCGGACGCTGCCCGCCGTCGGTCGTAACAGCCGCAACGCAGCTCGGGCGAGCGT
>JBFKOE010000160.1:0-4534 GCA_041629015.1 Gammaproteobacteria bacterium | reverse complement strand
GCGTCCCTCGCGGCGGCGGGTAGGCGATCAGCGGTAGCTCCAGACCAGCCATGCGGTCAGGAGCAGCAGGATCGCCGCCTGCCAACGATAGTCGGCGAGGCCGCGCGCGGGCGGCAGGTCGCGCGTGAGCTCGCGCGCCCGTGCAGCGGACCAGGTCACCTCGCGCACCCGCTCCGGCGGCGGCGCACCCGCCAGGCTGACCGCGCACGCCGTGGCCGCGCTGATCGCGAGAAACACGCCGGCGAGATTGAGGAAGTGCATGTCGATCCAGTCGGTGGTCTGTGAGAGCACGAACACCGTCAGCGAGGCCACGTGCCCGACCACCAGCCCCGCGAGCGCGCCTGTGCCGTTGATGCGCCGCCAGAAGAGCCCGACCAGGAACACGCCCACGACTGGCGGAAAGAGGTAGGCCAGCGAGCTCTGCAGGTACTCGAACAGGGTCGCGGCCCGCGCGACCACCGGGACCCACAGGGCGCTGAAGAGCATGATCGCGAGCGTCGCGGTGCGCCCGATGGCCACCAGGGCGCGCTCGCTCGTCCGCGGCCGCCAGGGTTTCACGAAATCCATGGTGATCAGCGTGGAGGCGGAATTGAGCGTGGAGTCGATGCTCGACATGATCGCCGCGAGCAAGGCTGCCAGCACCAGCCCCTTGATCCCGAGCGGCAGGAGATCCGTGACCAGCGTCGGGAACACCAGGTCGGGGCGCTCGAGCTCTGGATAGAGCAGGCGCGCCATCAGCCCCGGAAACACCATCACGAACAGCACCGGCAGCTTGAGCAGCCCGGCCAGCAGCGCGCCCCAGCGAGCGTGGCGGATATCGCGCGCGCCCAGCACCCGCTGCACGATGAACTGGTTGGTGCACCAGAAATAGAAGCCCAGCACCGGCACCCCGACCAGCAGCCCGCTCCAGGGCATGGTGGGATCGTCGAGCGGGCGGATCACGCTGAGCATGGACTCGGGCGTCGCGGCGAGAACCGCGCTCCAGGAGCCGACCGCCTCCAGCGCATAGGCCGTCACCAGGCCGGCGCCGACAAGCAGCACCACCGCCTGCAGCAGATCCGTGTACACCACCGCCGCCAGCCCGCCTGCTGCCGTGTACAGACCCGCAAACAGCGCCAGGGTCAGCGCGGCGACCCACAGCGGCGTCTCCGGAAAGAAGAACTGGACCACCAGCGCGCCGGCGAACAGCGTACCGGCGGTGTCGATGAAGATGTTGCCGATAAGCGTCATGGCCGCGAAGTACCGCCGGCAGGCCCTATTGAAGCGGCGCTCGAAGAACTCCGGCACCGTGTAGATGCGCGCACCGAGGTAGAGCGGGATGACGAACACCGCGAACACCACAAGCACCACGCTGGCCATCCACTCGTAGTTGGAGATGGAGATGCCGGTGTGATAGCCGGCTCCGGCGAGGCCGATTAGCGTGGTGCTGGAGATGTTGGAGGCGAACAGCGAGGCGCCGATCACCAGCCAGCCTAAGCGCCGGCCGGCAAGGAAGTAATCGACGCTGCCCGCCCCGCGGCGCGTGACCCGCAGACCGACGAATACCACCAGCGCGAAGTAGGCGGCGATGAGCCCCAGGTCGAGCGGATGCAGGTTCACCGCTTGCCGCCCCGCGCGACCTCCCAGGCGGCCCGCACCTTGTCGCGGTTCGAGGCCAGCCACAGCAGGGCGATGATGGTGTAGGAGGAATCGATCTCGCCGGTCTCGATGCGGCGCATCGCTTCATCGCGCTTCATGACGTGGACGCGGATGTCCTCGCCCTCCTCGGCGACGCCGTGGACGCTGCCCGGCTCCACCGTCGCGGTGTCCACGCAGCCGATGTGCAGCGCGATGCGCTCGGAACTGCCGCCCGGCATGGGAAAGAACTCGTACACCGGGACCACGGCGCTGATCTCGCAGCCGGCCTCCTCGCGCGCCTCGCGGATCACCAGCTCCTCGATCGACTCGCCCTCCTCCTCGACACCGGCGACGGTTTCCAGGAGCCAGGCGCCGGAGGGAGCATGCAGGGCACCGATGCGGAACTGCTCGATCAGCACCACCTCGTCGCGCCGCCAGTCATAGGGCAACAACGCGCCAGCGCGACCGCGGATCAGCAGCTCGCGGGCGAGGACCTCGCTCATGCCTCCGGCGAACAACGAATGGCGAAGCCGGTAGCGTTCGAGACGAAAGAAGCGATCGTGGCAGATCTCGCGATCCACGATGTCGACGCGGTTGTCCACGGCTCACCCCGTGCGGCGAAGGATGGGAGTGGCCGCAATTGTAACAACCGGCCAACGGACCGAGCGGCCCAAGCGCGAACTGCTAGTCCTCGCGGCGCTTCACACCGCTGATCATGGCGCGCACCAGGTTCTCGCGGTGCTGCACGCTGCCCACGATGACGCCCAGGACGTGCAGCGCGACCAGCACCAGGGTGAAGTCGGCGAGGAACTCGTGCGTCTCCTCGGCCCCCTCGCGCAGCCACTCGGCGGAGCCGGCGAGCCAGCCGGCCAGCGGTCCGGCCCGCTCCTCGGCACCGTAGACCACCAACCCGCTCACGGTGATCAGGACCAGCGCGAGCATGAGCGCCACCACCATCGCGCCGCCGGCCGGGTTGTGGCCGAGATGGCGCGTCGGGTGCAGGCTGGCGATCTCGCCCAGGTAGGCGATAACCGAGCGCGGCGGATGCACGAAATCAGCAAAGCGCGCGTGGCGGGTGCCGACGAATCCCCACAGCACCCGCAGGGCGAGCATCACGCCGATCAGGTAGCCCGCCCACACGTGCAGCACCAGGACATCGTCCTCGGTCAGGTAGCAGATCGGGAACGAACCGACGACGGACCAGTGGAAGAGGCGCACGAAGGGGTCCCAGACGCGCACGTCCTGCTCTGCCATGCATGAGCCCCCCGGAGTTTGGTCAGTGCAAGCTTAGCCGGAACGGCTGATGGGAACCTTAGGTGGGCGAGCTCACCGTGCTAGTCCGGCGCGCCCGGCGACGCCAGGCGCCGCTCCAGGGTCTCGGCAAGGACGTGCTGGCCGCTGCGCAGGTAGATCTGGCGGGCCTGGCGCAGGCGCCGCTCAGCCTGCGCCGTGCGCCCGGCGCGCTGATCCAGGCCGGCGAGCACCGTCAGGCTGGCGGCTATGCCGACGGGATCCTGCGCATCCCGGTAGGCGTCGAGCGCGGCCCGCGCCGATTCGTCGGCTGCGGCCAGCCGGCCATGTTCCAGATGGAGCGTAGCCAGGTTGAGGGCGGTCGCGGCGCGCTGGCGGGCGGTGCCCGCCCTGCGCGCCAGCTCCACGGCCTGGGCGGCCAGTCGCAGCGCGCGCTCGGGCTCGGGCTCGGTCAACGCCAGGCCGCTGAGGGCATCGATGCGCGCCCCGGCCTCGAGCGCCGGAGCGGCGCCCGCCAGCAGCGCCGCATAGTGCTCGTTCGCTGCCCGCCGGTCACCGGACTGGTAAAGCGCGCCGGCCAGGCCGAGGCGAGCGCGGACCAGCAGCCCCGCCTCGGGCAGCCCGCCGGCAAGCGCGATGACGTCCTCGAACCCGGCCCGCGCCCCCTCGGTGTCGCCGAGCTGCAGGTCGAGCTCGGCCAGTCGCAGCGCCGAGCGCGCCATCGCGGCCCGCTCGTCCAGCATTCCGGCCACCGCCAGCGCCTCGGCGTAGGCAGCGCGGGCCGGGCGCAGCTGACCTCGGGCCAGGTACTCGCCGGCGCGCGCCTCGTGGCGCCGGTAATCGTCCGCCAGCGGCGGCATCACCGGCGCCGTGCCGCAGCCAGCCATCGCTGCCAGACAGAGCGCCAGCGCGCCGCCGAGCGCCCACCTCACGGCCCCGCACCTCGCGGCGGCAGCGCCCGCGTCGGGTCGAGCGGTGTCGACGCGGTGTCGGCGGCGGGCGGCGGCGGCAGGTTCGGCGCGATCAGGAAGCTGCGCTGCGAGGCCCGCAGGGTACGGTCGGCCTCGTAGAGCACGGTGCGCGTCTGCTCGACCAGGCCGGCCATTTCAGGGGCGACCGCGCCCAGCGCCCGGGACAGGCGGCGAGCCTCGACCAGGATCTCGCCGAGCTCGGCCGCGTTGGCCGGGAAATGCTCGGTGCTCGCCTCCAGGCGCTCGAGCGTGCCCGCCGCGCTGTCCAGGATGCGGTTGAGCTGGTCCTGGGTCTCGATAACCCGCGTCAGCACCTCGGCGCTGTTGCCGGTGATCCGTTCCAGGTTACCCAGGCTGCGGCGCAATTCGCTCTCCGCGCCCTCGAGCGAGCGCGAGAGCTCGGAGAAGCGCGCCAGCCCGGCGTTGAAATGCGCCAGCCCCGCGCTCAGGTCGCCGTCCGGGTCGGCCAGGCGGCGCGAGAGCTCTATGTGGTTGGCGAGGATCTCGTCGAGGCGCTCCAGCCGCGCGGGCAAGGTGGTGAGCAGGTCGGCCAGTCCCGAAGTGCTGGTCAGGTCGATCTCGCCGCGGTCCGGAAGGGGCTCGCGCTCGGTCGAGTCGATGGCGATGTCGATGTAGGGATTACTGAACAGGGGCTTGATCAGCGTGGCTCGCGAGTCCCTGCGGATCTTGGCGCG
>JBFKOE010000159.1:0-4580 GCA_041629015.1 Gammaproteobacteria bacterium | reverse complement strand
GGTCTTGCGCGCGATCCGGTGCAGGCCGCGGTCTGGTATCGCCTCGCGGCCGAGCAGGGCGATGCGGTTGCCCAGCGGCGTCTCGGCATGGCCTACGCGAGCGGCGCCGGCGTCGCGGTTCACGCGCCGGAGGCCGCGCGCTGGTACCGCCTCGCGGCCGAGCAGGGCGACCGCGAGGCGCAGTTCCTGCTAGGGGGTCTGCTGGATCGCGGCGAGGGCGTGACGGCCGACGTCGGTGCCGCGATGGACTGGTACCGGCGCGCCGCGGACGCCGGGCATCCCTCTGCGCAGCGCCGCCTCGGTGAGCTGTACGCCGGCGACGAGCGCGTGGCGCGCGACTACCGCCGGGCCGGAGATTGGCTCGGAACCGCGGCCGGCGCCGGCGAGCCGCGCGCGCAGTACCGGCTCGCGCGCCTGCACCTGGACGGCAATGGCGTGCCGCGCGATTACGCCGCCGCCCGGCAGCTGCTGGAGACCGCGGCCGCGCGCGGTGTGGTCGAGGCCCAGCAGGAGCTCGGCAGGGTCTATTTCTCGGGGCTGGGCGTCGAGGTGGACTACGTGCAGGCGCACCGCTGGTGGAATCTCGCCGCTGCGGCCGGTGATCGCTTGGCCCGCACCTATCGCGACATCGTCGCCCGGCGCATGTCCGAGGAGCAGGTCGCCGAGGCGCAGCGCTTGGCGCAGGCCGTCGTCGCCGAACGCTGAGGCGCGCGGCGGGTCGCCGCCATCATCAGATCCGCAGGCCGCCGAGCCGCCGCATGGCGAGTGCGCGGTACCACCACACGCCGGCGCCGAAAGAGATCAGCACCACCAGCACCATGCCGCCGACCCAGTTGATCCACCTGAGGTCCACGCCGGGGTTCTCCGTCTGCGGCAGTTTCTCGCGCAACGTCGTCAATTCCGTCTTCAGCCTGTCGCGCTCCGAGCCGAGCTCCAGCAGCTTGGCGCTGAGGGTTGTGTTGACGCTGTTAACCTCTTCCATGTCTGCGCGGGCGCGCTCGAGCTCGGCCTCCACCCGCGCGTAATCCTCCTGCGCCTTGGCCAGCTGCAGGCGCGCCGGCGGCTCCTCGCTGACGTAGGTCAGGCTGACCCAGCCCTCGACGCCCTGCGGCGTCAGCACGCGCAAGTAGCGGCGCGCGCGCTCGAGCACCTCGAGCTCGGTGCCGGACTTCACCACCGCCACCGGCTTGCCCTCGTCGGGCTGGGGGCGCACCCCGAGGTAGAGCACGTCGTTTACCCAAACGGTCTCGCCGCGGGCGGCGAATGGCATTACCGCGAGCAGCAGGGCCATGACGGTCCGGCGCATGAGGTCTCTCCGTCGGTCTGGTGGTCGATCGGGGTTGGGATGCCCGTTCGAATGGCGGCCCCCGAGGGCTGCCTATACTAGCACGCGACCCCCCGCCGGCCGCGGCGGCGGTCACAATTGCGCCAAGGCGTGTTGGTACACTATGCCGATGTCGACCCGCCACAGACTGCTGCGCATTCTGCAGGCCGGCGGCTTCCATTCCGGCGAGGCTCTCGGCGGCGCGCTCGGCGTCAGTCGCGCGGCGGTGTGGAAGGCGCTGCGGTCGCTGCCCGAGCTCGGCATCGTGGTCGATGCCGTGCCGGGGCGCGGCTACCGGCTGCGCGAGCCGCTGGAGCTGCTTGACCCGCGGCGCGTGCGCGGGGCGCTGTCGGCCCGGGGCGCGAAGCTGCTCGCCGAGCTCGAGGTGCTGGAGGAGGTCGACTCCACCAACAGCCACCTGTTGGCGCGCGCCGTATGCGGTGCGCCCGCCGGCAGCGCCTGCCTGGCCGAGTACCAGCGCGCCGGGCGAGGGCGGCGCGGCCGCGCCTGGGTGTCGCCCTTCGGCAGCAACCTCTACCTTTCGGTGCTGTGGCGTTACACGGCCGGCGCGTCGGTCGCGCAGGGCCTCAGCCTCGCCGTCGGCGTCGCGCTGGCCGAGCTGTTGGCGCAGGCCGGCGCGCGGGGAGTGCGCCTCAAGTGGCCCAACGACGTGCTCTGCGATGGGCGCAAGCTCGCGGGCGTGCTGACCGAGCTCTCGGGCGAGGCGGGCGGCGACTGCCACGTGGTGGTCGGCGTGGGGCTCAACCTGCGCATGCCGGCGGGCGCGGCGCCGGCGATCGACCAGCCGTGGGCCGACCTGGCGAGCGCCTGTGACGGTCAGCCCCCCTCGCGCAACGAGCTCGCGGGAGCGCTGCTCGATCGGGTGCTGACCGTGCTGTCGCGCTTCGCCGACGAGGGCCTGGCGCCGCACCTCGAATCCTGGTCCGCGCTCGATGCCCTGCGCGAGCAGCCGCTCGTCCTGCACACGCCCCGGGGCGACTACGAGGGTATCGGCGCCGGCGTGGACGCCAGCGGCGCGCTGAGGGTGCGCGGCGCCGACGGCGAGCGCCTGTTTCACGCCGCCGAGGTCAGCCTGCGCGGCGCGGCGTGAAGTTGCTCGTCGACATCGGCAATACGCGGCTCAAATGGGCCTGGTGGGACGGTGCCCGCTTGCAGCCGGGCACGAGCGTCGCGCACGTCGACGCGGATCTGGAGCGAGCCTTCGACGATCTCTGGGCCGCGGCGCAGGCGCCGTCCGCGGTGCACGTCGCCGACGTGGTGCGCGGCGCCGCCGCGGATGCGCTCCAGGCCTGGACCGAGCGCCGCTGGGGGATCGTCCCGCGCTTCGCCGTCTCCGCCGCCGAGGCGCACGGCGTGCGCAGCGCCTACCCGCGCCCCGAGCGACTCGGCGTCGATCGCTGGTGCGCCCTGGTCGGGGCGCGCGCCGAGCACCCCGGGGCGCTGTGCGTCGTCGACTGCGGCAGCGCACTGACGCTCGATGCCATCGACGCTGGCGGCAGGCACCTCGGCGGCCTGATCGTGCCCGGCCTGCGCACCCAGCACCAAGCGCTCACGGCCGGTCGCATCCGGCTCGATGCGCCCGGCGAGTTTCCCGCCGGCGAGCTGCCCTGGCTCGCCAGCGACACCCGCGAGGCGGTCGATCACGGTGTGGCCCGCTGCCTGGTCGCCTTCGTCAACGATGCCGCCGAGCGCCTGCGGGAAGAGCTCGGCGAGGGCATGGTGCGCCTGATCAGCGGCGGCGACGCGCCATTCCTGCTGCGCTGGCTGGACGGGGAATGGGCTCATCGGCCCGAGCTGGTGCTGCGGGGGCTCGCCCTGCTGGCGGACGAGGCAGACCAGCCGGAGGCCGCGGGCGGCCGCGGGGGACTCGGCGGATGATGCGCTGGGCCGTGGGCCTGCTGTTGCTGGCCAACATCAGCCTGTTCGTCTGGAAGATCGGGGATCGCGGCCAGGCTGCGGTCGAGCGGCCGCCGCCACCGGCGACCGACGCGGGTGTCCCCGGCCTGGTCCTGCTGCGCGAGATCGGGGCCGAGACGGCCACAGCCGTCGCTCCCGCGCCTTCCCCCGGGCGAACTCGCGAGGAGCCGGCACCGTCCGCTGGACCCGCGGCCGCCATCGAGAAAGCGCGCGAGGTGACTGCATCGCCGCCCGCTGCCGCGCCGTCTGAACCCGAACCGGAGCCCGCCCCCCGGCCCGTCGCCACGCCCGAGCCGAGTGTCGCGGAGCCGCCCGCGGTGCCGGAGATCGCGGCGGCCGCGCCCGCGAAGGAGCCGGTCCCGCCCGCTGTCGAGCCGCCGCCGGTCGCGCAGTGCGTGCGCATCGGGCCCTTCAGCGACGAGGCGCCTGCCCGCGCCGCCGCCGAGCGGCTGCGGGCCCAGCGGGTCTTCGCGACGCTCGCGCCGGAGACCGTCGCCCTGGAGTCCCGCTACTGGGTCTACCTGCCGCCCGCGGGCTCGCGCGAGGAGGCGATGGGCGCGCTCGACAGGCTGCAGGAGCAGGGCTTCGACAGCTTCGTCGTCGGCAGCGGCGAGTACCGCAACGCGATCTCGCTCGGCGTCTTCAGCACCCCGGAGGCCGCCCGCCGGTTGCAGGTCAGGGTGCGCGAGCAGGGTTGGAACCCGCGCACGGCGCCGCGCGAGCGCAGCGGGACGCGCTACTGGCTGGACCTCGGCGAGCGCAACAGCGCCCGCTTCGGCGCCGAGATCGAGGAGCCACTGCGTCGGCGCTTCGAAGAGGCGGAGACGGTGCGCCTCGCTTGCCCCTGAGGATCGGCTTTCCTAGAATCTCGCCAGTCCCTTTTCCCGCGCCGGCATAGCACAACTGGTAGTGCAACTGATTTGTAATCAGTAGGTTGGGGGTTCGAGTCCCTCTGCCGGCACCAACATCGCGATCTCGCGCGATGCGCACACGATGCTCGCCCTGCCTGCCCGCGGCCAGACGGTGCGTGGCTCCTGCGATGGATGAGTGCTTGGCCCGGGCAGGGCCCGGGCGCTCAGATCAGAAGAGGAAACCGCCGCCGGGCGATTCCGCCCGCGCTCAATGCAAGGCGGCGCAGCAGGTGCCCTCGGCGGCCGCGGTCCTGCGCACGCTGCTCACCTCGCACAGCAGGTGGTTGAGCTGGTTCTTCACCGCCTCGAGCTCGCAGTGCACGAGCATGGCGCGCTGGCGCTCCAGGGTTTCGCGGCAGCGCTTGCAGCGGCTCAGGCCATCCGGGATGTAGCCTTCGGCGAGGTGC
>JBFKOE010000158.1:0-4586 GCA_041629015.1 Gammaproteobacteria bacterium | reverse complement strand
TGGGCCACCAGGTCGTCGAGGACCCGGATCAGGTTGCCGAAGTTGCCGGTCATGCCGCTGTCGGTGCGGTACCTGCCGTTGACGACCACCGATGGCGTGCCGGTGACACCGTAGCGCTGAGTCATCACGCGGGCACGGCGCACTCGCGTCTCCACGGCGAACGAGCTCCAGGTCTTGCGGAAGTCCTCGCGGTCGACGCCGTACTCGGCGAAGAAATCCTCGATTGCCTTGTCGCTGGTGAGCGGCCGGCGCTCGGCGTGAATGGCGTCAAACAGCGGACGGTGGATCGTCTCCAGGACGCCGAGCTGCTCGGCGGTGTAGTAGACGCGCGCGTCGAACGCCCAGTCGTTGCGCAGGATGGCCGGGATGCGGACGAACTCGACGTTCTCCGGCATGCTGCCCTCAATCCAGCGCTCCATGAATGGCAGCAGCCGGTAGCAGCTCGGGCAGCGGTACCAGAACAGCTCCACCACCTCGATCTTGTCCGGATTCGAGGTGGGCTGTGGCGGCGAGACCGGCTCGTACTCGGCCGCCAGCGCCACGCCGGGGGCCAGGCTCAGCGCGGCCAGCAAAACGCAAATCCTGTTCATCGGCTTTCCTCGTCTCGGCAGCGCGCGCTGGCGACCCGACATTCAATGGTCGGCGCCTGCCCAGGAATCTTGATCGCCCGCGGCCCGCGAGGTTCCCGCGGGCGCCCGGGCGGGCGCGGGACGGCTACTGGAGGCCGGTGAGGTACTGCGCGACGGCGACGATCTCGTCGTCGGTCAGGTTCTTCGCGACGCCGCGCATCATGCCATTGATGTCGTTGTCCCGGGTCCCGCCGCGGTAGTCGCGCAGCGCCTGGGCGATGTAGTCGGCGTGCTGGCCGCCGATGCGCGGGAACCCGGCTGCCGGATTCCCGCTGCCGCTGGGCCCGTGACAACCGGCGCAGGCCACCACCCCGGTGGCGATGTTGCCGCCCCGGTAGAGCCTGGAGCCGGCCTCCAGCTGCTCCGCCTTGCCCTCGCCCGGCTTCAGCGTCTGCGCGGAGAAGAAGGCGGCCAGATCCAGCATGTCCTGCTCGCTGAGCGGGGCCACCATCGGCGTCATCAGGGGGTTGTTGCGCGCGCCCGACTTAAAGGCCTTGAGCTGAGCGACCAGGAAGTTCGCATGCTGCCCGGCGAGCTTGGGCCAGAGCGGATTAAAGCTGTTGCCGTCGGGCCCGTGGCAGGCGATGCAAGTCGTGGCCTTGGACTGGCCCGCCTGCGGGTCGCCCTGGGCATGCGCGGGCAGAGCGCCGAGCATGGCCAGGCCAGCGGCGAGTAGCGGAAGTATGCGAATCGTCTGTGACATCGGATCACTCTACCTTGATTAGTCGAATGCGCCGCCTCGGGTCGGGGCCGTGCCCTGCCCGACCCGCGATGAGCCGTCGATCGGGGGTTGCACCGTGACCGGTGACGCCTGCGGCCCGGTCGCGGTCGCCGGTGTGGCCCATGCGCCGGGCCCGCACCGGCGGCGCCAGCCGTGCGGGTGACCAGGGTCCGGGCGCGAGGCTGCGAGTGTATACCAACTGGCCGTCGGGCGGTCAACCGAACCCCGGGCTGACGCGGGCTGGCCGCGGCGCTCGCTATAATGGCGCCTCGTCCCGCGCCCGCGATCGGCACGGTGGCCGCCGCCCGCGGGAACCCGAGCTCGTCCCGACCCATGCCATCCCCACGCCGACATCCGCTCTACAGCCGGGCCCACTACCTGAAGGGTGCCGAGACGCTGCGCCAGTGCCCGCCCGACGCGGGTTTCGAGGTCGCCTTTGCCGGTCGCTCCAACGCCGGCAAATCCAGCGCCATCAACAGCCTCACCGGTATCCGTGCCCTGGCGCGCACCAGCAAGACCCCTGGCCGCACCCAGATGATCAATTTCTTCACCCTCGACGAGGAGCGTCGCCTGGTCGACCTGCCGGGCTACGGTTTCGCCAAGGTGCCGCTGGAGGTCAAGCGCCGCTGGGACCGGCTGGTGGAGGAGTACCTCAGCCGCCGCCGCTGCCTGCGCGGCCTGGTGCTGGTGATGGACGTGCGCCACCCGCTGACGCCCTTCGACCGCGGCTTGCTGGCGTGGTGCGCGGACGCCGCCGTGGCGGTTCACGTGCTGCTGACCAAGGCCGACAAGCTCAAGCGCGGGGCGGCCGGCGCAGCCCTGCTCGCGGTCCGCCGGGATCTCGCCGACTACCCCGCCGCCGTCGACGCGCAGCTGTTCTCGGCGCTGCGTGCCACCGGGGTGGCCGAGCTGCACCGGGCCCTGGATCGCTGGCTGGAGGTCGGGTCCGGAGCGGTGCCGGGGGGCCAGTGAGAAGAAAAAAGGCCCCGGTCAAAGGGGGAAAACCGGGGCCTAGGTAACATCCGGTTGGGGACACCGGATGGGTTCGCCCGCCAAGGGAGGTAAGGCGGGCAGAGCATCGGGCACCGACACTCGATAGATGGGACTGGCGGGGGCGGTGAAAGTTCCTGCGCGCGGGCCCCGGAACCGGTGCTCCGGCGGGCCTCAGTGGGCCTGGTCCCAGTTGGCGCCGACCCCGATGTCGACCAGCAGGGGGACCCGCAGCTCGGCGGCCTCCTGCATGCACGAGCGCACGGCCTCGCGCACCGGCTCGACCCCGTCCTCGGGGACCTCGAGCACCAGCTCGTCGTGCACCTGCATGATCATGCGGGCCCCGCCGCCCCGCGCCGCCAGCCAGCCGTCGAGGGCGATCATGGCCCGCTTGATGATGTCCGCGGCGGTGCCCTGCATCGGCGCATTGATCGCCATGCGCTCGGCCGCCGCGCGCTGGGCGGCCTTGCGCGCGCGGATCTCGGGGACGTGCAGGCGGCGGCCGAAAAGCGTCTCGACGTAGCCGCGCTCGCGGGCCTGCTCGCGCGTCTGCTCCATGTAGGCCTGCACGCCGGGATAGCGGGTGAAGTAGCGCTCGACGTACTCGCGGGCGTCGTTCAGCGCGATCCCCAGCTGGCGCGCCAGCCCAAACGGCGACATGCCGTAGATCAGCCCGAAGTTGATCGCCTTGGCCGCCCGGCGCTGCTCGGGCGTCACCGCGTCGGGCTTGAGGCCGAAGACCTCCGCCGCGGTCGCCCTATGAATGTCGGCATTGGCGGCGAAGGCCGCGAGCAGGCGCTCGTCGCCGGAGAGGTGGGCCATGATCCGCAGCTCGATCTGCGAGTAGTCCGCGGCCAGCAGCCGATGGCCCGGTGGGGCGATGAAGGCCCGCCGAATGCGCCGCCCTTCATCGCTGCGCACCGGGATGTTCTGCAGGTTCGGGTCCGAGGAGGAGAGGCGCCCGGTGGCGGTGACCGCCTGGTGATAGGAGGTGTGGATGCGCCCGCTGCGCGCGTTCACCTGCTCGGGCAGGCGGTCGGTGTAGGTCGATTGCAGCTTGGCCAGCGCCCGGTAATCGAGGATCAGCCGCGGCAGCGGGTAGTCCAGCGCCAGGTCCTGGAGCACGCTCTCGGCCGTGGAGGGCTGCCCGGTCGGGGTCTTGGCCAGAACCGGCAGCCCCATGCGCTCGAACAGGATCTCCTGCAGCTGCTTGGGCGAGGCCAGGTTGAAGGACTGGCCGGCCGCCTCGAAGGCCTGCCGCTCGAGCTCGAGCAGGCGGCGCGCGATCTCCCCGCTCTGGCGTCGCAGCATGGCCACGTCCACCAGCACGCCGGCCCGCTCCATGCGCGCCAGCACCGCGATCAGCGGCACCTCGATCTCCTCGAACACGGCACGCGGGCCGGCCTCGGCCTCGAGCCGCGGCCACAGCTCGCGGTGCAGGCAGAGCGTGACCTCGGCATCCTCCGCGGCGTAGGGCGCGGCCTGCTCTAGGTCGACGGCATTGAAGGGGATCTGCTTCTTGCCCTTGCCGGCCACGTCCTCGTAGCGAATGGTGGTGCGCCCGAGGTGGCGCAGCGCCAGTGTGTCCATGTCGTGGCGGCTGGCCGTGCTCTCCAGCACGTAGCTCTCCAGCATGCTGTCGAAGCGCACGCCGGCGAGCGCCACCCCGGCATTGCTCAGCACGTTGAGGTCGTACTTGATGTGATGGCCCAGCTTGGGCAGTGACTCGTCCTCGAGCAGCGGCTTGAGCAGCTCGAGCGCCCGGGCGAGCGGGACCTGTTCGGGCGCCCCCGGGTAGTCGTGCGCCAGGGGCAGGTAGGCGGCCGCGCCGGGCTCGACGGCGAACGATATCCCCACCAGCTGGGCCTCCATGTAGTCGAGGCTGGTGGTCTCGGTGTCCAGCGCGACCAGCCGCGCCCCGCGCAGCTTCTCGATCCAGGCCGCGAGCCGCTCCTCATCGAGGATGGTCTCGTAGTCCGCCTGCGCCGCCGCCGGGGCGGCGGGGGCGGCCTCGTCGAGCTCGCGCAACCAGGAGCGGAACTGCATGGCGGTGAACAGCTCGCGCAGCGACTCCGTGTCGGGCTCGCTCGGCGCGAGCTGCTCGGGGTCGGTCTCGAGCTCGAGGTCGCAGCGGATGGTGGCGAGCTGGCGCGAGAGCTCGAGCTGATCCAGGCTGGCGCGCAGGTTCTCGCCGGCCTTGCCTTTGACGGCGGTGGCGTCCGCCTTGAGGCCCTCGAGCGAGCCGT